>DASQCU010000388.1:0-12614 GCA_035634575.1 Beijerinckia sp. | reverse complement strand
AGACGTTTAATGGAAAATGCCTGTCGCCTGCTGACTTGGAGATACGCTCCAGTTCTGTGATTTGCCGCATTTTCCGCGAGAATTTGGATTTTGGAACCGGCAACACCTCGAATCTTGCGGATTTCTTAAAGCCCACCCCTTTTTGAAGTTTGAAATTCCGGCTTTGCCGATGAACAACCGATGAATAATATCGCAGGTCATAGAGAGTGACCCGTTACGCCACTCTCGAATTTTCGGCTCAAGCCTTTGAATTGCCAAAGGCCCCCGCGGATATGCGGTCCCCAATGTGCAAGGCGCGGCGGGGTAGGAAATGCGGCACTCTGACGCAAGTCGGCCGTCCGGTTGACCGGGCTCACGCCTTGGGCTTCGGGACGCGCGGCCTCTTGCCGGGCCAGCTCACGATATAGTCTGGATAATCCTCGAGCGGCACCTCCGTCTCCGAGGCCGCGACGCGCCCCCGCGCGGAAATGCCCGCCTCATGCACGCTCGTTTTTGAGCCCGAGACTAGCGGATGCCACCACGCAAGATCGCGGCCTTCCGAGATCAGGCGATAGGCGCAGGTCGGGGGCAGCCAGGTCAAGCTTTTGACCAATTCAGGCGTCAGCTTGACACAATCGCGCACCTTGCGGCGGCGATGCGCATAATCGGCGCAGCGGCAGGTCTTTGCATCGAAAAGCTCACAGGCGACATCCGTGAAATGGATTGCCCCGCTATCCTCATCCTCGAGCTTTACGAGGCAGCAGCGGCCGCAGCCGTCGCAAAGGCTCTCCCACTCGCGCGCGTTCATAGCCTCCAGGGGCTTCCGTTTCCAGAAGGGTTCGGCCACAGGCTTGGCTGACAATTCAGCTTTGCCGCGTGGCGGTTTGGCGGCTTGGCCGGATCGGGGCATGGATTTGTTCGTTTCCCGCAGCTTTCACAACAGATTTGACCGCTATCCGCGACGGTCTTGCGCTTATCCCCTGACAATCGTCAAGCGGATTGCTAAACTTGCCATGTGTTTGAATTTATCGCCGACCGGGGTTTGAAAGCTTGTTCGATCATTTGCGACCCTCGCGCCTCGGCCGAAGCATCGGGCGGGCTATGCTCGCGTTCGACGCCTTCGTCGATTCGGCATTTTTCAACGGCGGTCAACGCACGCAGGCTGCCTACGCTTCCTTCTCGGCTTTCATGGACCGCTTTCACGTCGCCGGATGGCGGCGGATTCTCGTTGAGCTCTCCTGCGAAACACTGACGCTCAGTATAGGTTTCGGGCTTTTGGCGCTGACATTGGCTGTGCCGGCCTTTCAGGAAACTTCCGAGGATTGGCTGAAAAAACAGGACCTCGCCGTCACCTTTCTCGATCGGTACGGGCAGGTCGCCGGCAAGCGCGGCATCAAGCATGACGATTCCGTATCATTCGATGAATTGCCGGAAAATTTGATTCATGCGGTGATCGCAACGGAGGACCGGCGCTTCTTCGATCATTTCGGGATTGATGTCATCGGCACGATACGCGCCTTGACCGTCAATGCGCAGGCGAGCACGGTCAGGCAGGGCGGCTCCTCGATCACCCAGCAATTGGCGAAAAATCTGTTCCTGTCCAACCAGCGGACCCTGGAGCGCAAGATCAAGGAGGCCTATCTCGCGGTCTGGCTCGAAACCCATTTGCCGAAACGGGAGATTCTGAGGCTTTATCTCGACCGGGTCTATATGGGTGGCGGGACTTTCGGCGTCCAAGCCGCCTCGGAATATTATTTCGGCAAGTCAGTGCGCGATTTGACCCTCGCCGAGGGTGCCATGCTCGCCGGGCTTTTCAAGGCGCCGACCAAATATGCGCCGCATATCAATCTGCCTGCGGCCCGCGCCCGGGCCAATGACGTCTTGAACAATATGGTCGAGGCCGGCTATCTGACCGAAGGGCAGATTTACACCGCAAAGCGCAATCCCGCGACGCCGGTCGATCGCGCGCGGGAATCGAGCCCCGACTGGTATCTCGATTTCGCTTATGACGAAGTGAAGAAACTTGCCGACGCCAGGAAGCTTGGCGAAGATCGCGTCCTCACCGTTCGCACCGGCCTCGACACCAATCTCCAGAGGCATGTCGATACGACCATCGAGGATCAATTGCGCCAATACGGGCGGAGCTATCACGTCAAGCAAAGCGCGATGGTCATCATTGAACCCATGGGCGCCATTCGTGCGATCACTGGCGGACGCGACTATGGCGAAAGCCAGTTCAACCGCGCGACTGAAGCCTTGCGTCAACCCGGCTCCTCTTTCAAGCCCTTCGTCTATCTGACCGCGTTGATGACGGGCAAGTTCCAGCCCTCGACAATCGTCGTCGATGCCCCGATCTGCATCGGCAATTGGTGCCCGCACAATTACCGCAATTCCTATGCCGGCCGCCTACCCTTGGTCACGGCTTTGGCACGTTCCCTGAACACGGTCGCGGTCCGCCTCTCGATCGCGATCGGCAATGGAAATCCGAAGGCCGGACGCGCCAAGATCATCGAGACCGCAAGACTCATGGGCTTGACGACACCTTTGACCGATACGGTCTCTTTGCCGATTGGCGCGGCCGAGGTCACCGTCATCGACATGGCGACCGCTTACACCGTTTTTGCCAATGGCGGGCTGCGCGCCCCGCCTTATGCGGCGGTCGAAATTGCCAATAGCCGCGGCGACGTGATCTACCGGCATGATCGCGATGGACCCGCGCCGCAACGGATCATCGACGAAAACACGATCACCACCATGGATTCCATGCTGATGCAGGTGGTCCTTGCCGGAACCGGCCGGCGCGCTCAACTTGAGGGAATAGATGTCGCCGGCAAGACGGGCACGACAAATGGCTATAAGGACGCCTGGTTCAATGGGTTTACCGGCAATTACGTCGGGACGATCTGGTTCGGCAATGACGATGACACACCGATGAAGGAAATGACCGGCGGCTCGCTGCCCGCCGCGACCTGGCATGAAATCATGGCCTATGCGCATGATGGAATTGAACTGAAGCCTTTGCCCGGACGGCCAAAGCCTGTTGTGGCGCAGGCAAAATCATCGGAGCCCGGCGACAATAGTGCCGAACAAAAAACGGCGGAGCGGCCGATTACATTATCGCCACGCGCGACCGAGACGCTCACCAGCATGGAGGTTGCGATGAAAAACCTTCAGAACAAACGCGCCGATGAAGGCTTGAACCCGCTCTCGCTTGCCACTACGCCGCTTTCAGCCCCAAGATGACGCCGTGCCCACTTTCGTCAAAACCTTGTTGCTCCTTCTCGCCGGTACGGCCGTGGGGCTCTGCGTGACGCTCGTCACGCTGGAGCGCGGCGTCGATTTCAATGCGATCAAGGCCGGTCCCTGGGTCGCCTTTCCCAAGAATGGCACCGCCGACAGCGATCCTTATTCACGCGCGATATTGATGCGCTCGGGCGAAATTCCTCTCGCCACATCGGAGGGTCTGAGCTTCATCGCCAGACGCGATAGTGCGGGTGCGCCATTCACACCGGGCTGCGACTATAACTTGCAAGGCCAGATACCGCAGGCGCGCTATTGGACATTAACGCTGCTCTCGCCCAAAGGCTTTCTCATCGACACGGGAACCGGGAATGGGGCCGACTACGGGATCGAGAGCGGGGAGGAGCGGCACGGTTTCACCTCGACTGAGATCCTGCGCAATAACAATGGCGATTTCGTCATCACTTTGTCGCGCCACGCAAGGCCGGGCAATTGGCTTCCTCTCGGCCAATCGTCCTTCGTCCTGCTTCTGCGTCTCTATGATACGGAACTCGGGGCTATGACTTCGGCGCTCAATGACCGGAACATGCCGAAGGTCGTCAAGGGCGGTTGCACATGAGTTTCCTGCGCGCCAGTTCTTCTGCCAGTGCTTCTGCAAATCCTTGGGCCATTGCCCGGATTCATATGAATTGGCTCGATCGTTTTCTGGCGGGCCTGCTCTTTGGTCTGGCCTTCCTGTTCATCACGGCGGCCGTCCATATTATTTCGGTTCTGGCAATGCGGGACATCATCGACAAGGATGTCTTCGATCGGCTTTCAAGCGTCGCACATCCCGTGCATCTGACGCTTCTTCCACCGCCTCAGCCGGGCCATGAATTCATCCCGTTTGAAGATCCCGCCCTGGTGCAAGGGGTCTGCCTTTATGACCTCTCGCATGGGCCTTTGCGTCTCCACGCGGATGTCGAAGCCGGCCAGCTTCTCACTTTGTCATTTCGGACCCGCTCGGCGCAGGTGTTCTATGCGATCACGGATAGCGCGGCTCAACATGGCAAAATCGATGCGGTGATTCTTACACCCACGCAGCTCGAAGATGTCGAGGCCGATGATGACGACGATGATGAAACGCCGCAAGATCTGCGTGTCGTCGCGCCGGAATCGAAAGGCTTTGTCCTGATCAGCGCGCTTGCGGGTTTCCCCAGCGAAAGGCCAGAGGCGGAAGCGCGCATTAAATCAGTCACCTGCGACATAGCGCAACAATAACCCGGCGCCCCGCTCAACAGGTTTACTCAAAATTTCGAAACAAGGTTCCATCGCCTAAACGCCGGCGGGTTTTCTTGCGCGCGAGGCGCGCCGTTTTTTCGAATTTGCACAGGCGCCTTTCGGTGCCGCATCCGGACCGATCATTGGCACATAGCGGATACCGGGGAAGATGATGACATTTGCCGTTTGCACTGCCTCATCGCCAGGAGTTGGCGTACCATCTTCCACCTTCTTTCGTCGTAATGAGTCCTTGGGTGGTATGAAAGCGATAAGTTCACCCATTGGTTCGATCTCCCCGATTTTGTTACAGCAACATTCCCTTCCGATGGAAATGGCTGGCCTCCAGCCGATAGTTACGCGCCTATCGCGATAAAGTTTCATAAATTCTTTTGTTGCATTTGAACTATCGCAGAAAGTGCAATTCTCATCGTTAACCATTTCCTACTTGCGGGGTCGCAAATATGCGATGTCATTCGCGCGCGCTTCGAAGGTTTGCCAAACCGATATGTCCCTTGGCGCGTATTGTGCCTGATCGAGAGGCTCTTCGAATGTGAGGGATCGCACTTTAGTGACATTCGCCGGAACAAAGCGAGAGTTGCCCGAAGACCCATAGCTTCGTTGAATCTTCGGCACGAGCCGTGCTTCTGAGGCCTGCAGGAAGAACCTCTATGCACGCGGCGCACCGGGCGCATGTTCAATGAGCGGCCCGCCGGAACGGAATGAATTTGACCGCCTGATGCTTCAAAAACGGCGGTATATGATAGGGTAAGCCAATGCCAAGTGTTGTAAAGGGCGGCCCTTGGCTCCATTCTCGAATTTTCGCTTTTTCTTGAGTTGGCGAAATTCGAGAGCGGCACCGGCGGTCATTCTTCTGACCGTTGGTAAAAGATCAAATAAGGACCAGAAGAATGGCTACTGATTACGCATTCATCCGGGCCTATGGCAAGTTCATAGGCACGAAAGAAGGCTATCTGGATAAAACAGTTCGTCAGGCGCGCCGAGAAAATGCGCCAAACGACGTCATGAGTTACGATGAAGAACAAAAACGCTGGAGCCGATTTGCCGAGCTCGAAGAACAAGCCGAAGCCGGTGACGACGCTGCAGCGGAGACGGTTAAAAAAATCCGTGAAATCATGCGGTAATCATAATGCTTGGCCAAGATATGGCCAAGCATTCGTTTCAACTTATATTAAACTTCAGTCAACTCTGGCATGTCCGGCCTGAATGCCATCGCAAACGGGCTGTTTCAGAGAAACTGGCTAAGGCCCGGAATGGTGGCCGCAACCTGACCCACCCTCTCGTCGCCAGCCTTCTCCCGCGCATAGGCGAAAACCTCATGGCCGATCGCCTGCATTTCGCCCATGCCGAGGCCAAGCCCGGTCAGCTTTCCGGCCAGTCCGATGAGACCGCCTCCGCCCATCATCCCCATCAGGCTTCCGAAAAAGCCCCCGCCCCCGCTTCCGCCGTCCTCTGCGGCGCCAGCGGCGGCTGCCTCCAGCGCGCCCGGCACCTCCGCGAATAAGGCATCGACCTCGGCTTGCGGACCTTCCTTCCTGAGAAAGGCAAGGATCAGGCTGACCGCTTTTTGCGCAGTCTCCGGAGCTATACCGGCGCTGGCGGCGACACGGGCGATCAAGTCTTCCATGTAAACCTCGTTGATGCGGGACGTTCAGCTTTGTCGCCGTCCCGCCGACAAAAATCAAGCTCTCCTTCGCCCCCAGGAATTGCCGGTGGGCCGGTCCTGCATCATTTCATTATCTCGCGAGCGAGCAAGGAAAGCAGCATGGCCGATGTCCCTGCGGATGCGCAAAACCAGACTTCAAGCCAGATCCTGGTCGGCAAAGGCAAAAAATATGAATATTTAACCCTGGCCATGGGCAATCGCCACGGCCTCATCGCCGGAGCGACTGGAACAGGCAAGACCGTGACCCTGCAGCTTCTCGCCGAAGGCTTTTCGCGCGCGGGAACTTGCGTGTTCGCCGCCGATATCAAGGGAGATCTTTCCGGCATTGCCCTGCCGGGCGATGCGAAACCGGCCTTCGTACGGCGCGCCAGGGACCTTGGCATAACCTATACGCCAGATGATTTTCCGGTCGTCTTCTGGGATCTTTTCGGCGAGCAGGGCCATCCGGTCCGGGCCACAATCTCGGACATGGGGCCGCTTCTTCTCGCCCGTCTTCTCGAACTCAATGAAGTACAGGAAGGCGTACTCAACATTGCCTTCAAGGTCGCCGATGAAGAAGGCCTGCTTCTGCTCGACCTCAAGGATTTGCGCGCGCTGCTGCAGCATTTGAGCGAGAATTCCTCGCGGCTGACGAAAAGCTACGGCAATGTTGCGCCGTCTACGATCGGCGCCATTCAGCGCCAATTGCTTGTGCTTGAAAATCAGGGCGCTGCGCAATTTTTTGGGGAGCCCGCGCTCGACATCAACGACTTCCTGCGCACAGACAGGGATGGACGCGGGATTATCAATATTCTCGCGGCGGATCGATTGATGCGCTCGCCGCGCCTTTACGCGACTTTTCTATTGTGGATGCTCTCCGAACTCTTCGAGCAATTGCCCGAAGTTGGCGATCCCGCAAAGCCAAAACTCGTCTTCTTTTTCGACGAGGCGCATCTTCTCTTCAATAATGCGCCCAAAAGCCTTTTGACCGCGATCGAACAGGTCGTGCGTCTGATCCGGTCGAAAGGGGTCGGCGTCTATTTCGTCACGCAAAATCCGCTCGATCTCTCCGACGTGGTTCTGGGTCAGCTTGGCAATCGCATCCAGCACGCCTTGCGGGCTTTTACCCCGCGCGATCAAAAGGCGGTTAAGGCGGCGGCAGGCACTTTCCGGCAGGATACGGCGCTGGATACGGCGCTCGTCATCACCCAATTGGGCGTGGGCGAGGCTCTGGTGTCCATGCTCGATCCGAAGGCCATGCCGGAAGTCGTGGCGAGAACCCTGATTGCGCCTCCAGCCGCCCGCGTCGGCCCCCTGACGCCCGAGGAACGCGCGGCCATTGTCCAGAAGAGCCCGTTTCTCGGCAAATATGAAACCGCGATCGACCGGCAATCCGCTTTCGAGATCCTCCAGGGAAGGGTCGATCAGCGCATGGACGAGGCCGGAGCGCCCTCCGCCGGACAGAGGCCAGGCGAAGCTGGTCCTCCCGCTCCCGCCTCTGGCGGCGGCCTCCTTGGCTCGCTCGCCGCCGCCCTTGGCGGAATCTTCGGCGGACGATCCGGCAGAGGCCGGTGCGACCGCCTGTCGACGGGTGAAATCGCGCTTCGTTCTGCTGTCCAATCGGCGGCCCGTTCAGCGGGCACGCAGATCGCTCATGCTGTATTACGAGGAATACTTGGTGGAATGTCGAGATAGCCTTCAGTCATACAAGCGTCATTCGACTGTCATTCGATGGGGATAGGCCCTTCCCCAAAGGTCAGGGGGGTTGACCATGACATCCATTTCTTCAGCGAATTTACATTCAGACTCACAAAGCGCCCGTCCCAAGCTCGACCAGCCGATGGGGATTCGGACGGTCCTGGTTTTCCTGGCAGTCATCGCGCTTGGGCTCTTCTTTGTCGCCTACAGCATTTATAACGACATCACCGCGAGCGGTGCCACGAATACCGCCGGTATTCTCGCATTTGTCCTGCTCGGCGTTGCGCTTCTGATCGCGCTCGGCTTTGAATTCGTGAATGGTTTTCACGATACAGCCAATGCCGTAGCAACGGTCATCTACACGCATTCTCTCGTGCCCCAGGCGGCTGTTGTATGGTCTGGTTTCTTCAATTTCCTCGGCGTCCTGTTTTCGACGGGCGCGGTCGCCTTCGGCATCGTTTCGCTGCTGCCGGTTGAGCTGATTTTGCAGGTCGGTTCAGAGGCGGGCTTTGCCATGGTCTTCGCGATGCTGATCGCGGCGATCATCTGGAACCTGGGGACCTGGTGGCGTGGTCTGCCAGCTTCGAGCTCGCATACATTGATCGGCTCGATCATCGGCGTCGGCATAGCCAATTCCCTGATGCACGGACGCGATGGCACTTCGGGCGTCGATTGGAGCAAGGCCACCGAAATCGGTTATGCACTTCTGTTCTCGCCGATCGTGGGCTTCATTTGCTCGGCCGCGCTGCTCATCATCATGCGGACCTTGATCAGAAAGCCGGAGCTTTACACGGAGCCGAAGGGGAACAAGACGCCGCCGCTTTGGATTCGCGGACTGCTCATTTTGACCTGCACGGGCGTTTCCTTCGCGCATGGTTCAAACGATGGTCAGAAGGGCATGGGATTGATCATGCTGATCCTGATCGGTACGGTGCCGACCGCCTATGCCTTGAACCGCGCGCTTCCGGAAAGCCAGGTCGTCAGTTTCATTCAGGCTTCGCACGAAGCCTCGAAGGTCGTTGAGAGCAAGGCGGCTGGCTATGATGTCATCGGTGATCCGCGCCCGGCCGTGACCCTTTATCTGACCCAGCATCATCTCGATGAAGGGACTTACCCCTCGCTCGCCGTCTTGATTCGCGACATCGCGCATCAAGTCCAATCCTATGGCTCGATCGCCGCGATTCCGGCCAAGGCCGTCGGCAATACGCGTAACGACATGTATCTCGCCTCGGAGGCGATCCGCGTCCTGATGAAGGATAAGGAGAGCGACCTGTCACAAGCCGATGTCGCAGCCCTTGCCGCCTATAAGAAAGGTCTCGACGGCGCCACGAAATTCATCCCCACCTGGGTGAAAATCTCGGTCGCGCTGGCGCTCGGGCTTGGCACGATGATCGGTTGGAAGAGGATTGTGATCACGGTTGGTGAAAAGATCGGCAAACAGCATCTGACCTATGGCCAGGGCGCCGCAGCCGAACTCGTCGCAATGGGGACGATCATGGCCGCCGACAATTTCGGTCTCCCGGTCTCGACCACCCATGTTCTTTCCTCTGGCGTCGCGGGAACCATGGCGGCGAATGGCTCAGGGATTCAATTGACGACCCTTCGCAATATCGCGCTCGCCTGGGTCTTGACCCTGCCCTGTGCCATCGCTTTGTCGGCAAGCCTTTTCTGGATCTTCCGGCATTTGTTCTGAGCGACCGCGCTTAAGGCAAAATTCGCTCGCGTGCAAACCTCTTGGGGCAAATCGCTTATAATACCACAGGTCATAAAGAATGACCTGTGGTGTCACTCTTGAATTTTCGCTACCGCTTTGAAAAAGCGAAAATTCAAGAAAGGAACCAAGGATCGCCTTTTGCGATCCTTGGTATAAGCAAGCGATTTGCCATTTCCTTAAAACGAATCATTCGATCGCAATGCCCGATTCCGTGCTCAAGCGATGCAGCAGCTTCGGCGTGAGCTCGCCATGAACGGGAAGGCCCCGGTCGCGCTCATAATGCTCGATCGCCGACTTGGTCGATGCGCCGGTAAAGCCATCCGCCTTTAAGACAAAGCCCAATTTTACCAGCGCGCGCTGCGCAGTCAGAACCGTCTTGCTGGGCGTGACCGCCCTCTCCGGCTCGACCGCCTTGCTTGGCTCGGCGCCGGTGCGCGTCTCATGCTGCGATGCTTTCAACAATTGTGCGATCGGATCGCTTGCTTTCGCCTCTTGCGGCTTCGTCTCTTCTACCTTCGCCACCTGTACTCCCGCCGCAGGTCCCGTCACGGCGCCCGGAGAGCCAGCAACCAATCTCTCAAGCGCTGCCCTGTCGCTCGGGGCCGGAGCAAGCACAGGAGCCGGCGGAGGGGTCACTTTCGGCGCGGGAATCGGGACATCGGCGGTTTCTTTCGCGGCCTGCGCGGGCGGATGCCGCCCGAAAAGCGGGGCTGGATGACGCGCCTTTTGCAAGGCAAGCGCGTTGATCAGAATCCCTGCGACCATCGCGACGGAAAGCCCGCTCGCAATGATGCTGGCATAGCGCGCTTTTTTTCTCGGGCCCGAGCGGCCGGATTTGCGCTCCGGCGCGGCCTTGCGGCGGGGCTTCGTGCTTCTGGGTTCGACCATAATGAAATCATGGTCGGCGGCGGCGAGAGCTTCACGCAATGTTCTTCACCATCATGTCCTGGGAGATATATTGTGCGCCGGCTTGAGCGCCAGGTTGAAAAATATCCTTGGAGACGTCTTGCGCCTCACGAAAGAAGGAGCGGCGCGAAATCGTTTCGATCTTCACGAGCGGCCGGGGACCTTCCATGAAGCCGCGGCAATCCTGGGGCAGACGTACCGTCACGCAAGTGCCCTTTCCCGGTTCGCTTTCCACCATAATCGATCCCCCATGGAGCCCGACGAGGCCGCGCACAATCGACAGGCCGAGGCCGGTTCCCTCATAAGGCCGGTCGCGCGCAGCCTTGGCCTGAAAGAATGGATCGCCAAGACGCACGAGATCGCTTGCATTTATGCCAATGCCGGTATCAGTGACGGTGATCACCAGCGAATTTCCTTCCGGACGTGCGCCCACGCTCACGCGGCCCATGGCCGGTGTGAATTTGACCGCATTCGATAAAAGATTGATGAGGATCTGCTTGCAGGCATGTTGGTCGCCAATGATCTCCTCGAGCTTTTCCGGATAGGCGCGGATGAGCACGACCCCTTTTTCGGCTGCTTCGAGCTTCACCATATCGCAGCAAAGACTGATCAGCGGGGCGACTGCGAGCGGCTCGGGAAGAAGTTCGAAAGAGCCTGCCTGAATCTTCGACATGTCGAGGATCGAATTGACCACGGCGAGGAGATGCTGACCCGACCCATGGATGACGCGCGCATATTCACGCTGCTTTTCCGCCTCGCGCGGACATAATTGCGGATCGCCGAGAATTTCGGAAAAGCCGATGATCGCATTAAGCGGCGTGCGCAATTCATGGCTCATGTTAGCCAAAAAATGATCCTTGGAACGGCTCGCCGCCTCGGCCGCCTTCCGCGCTGATTCAAGCTCCTCCTCGCGGAACTTGGCCTTGGTGATGTCGCGAAAAATGGCGACGATCGTGTCTGCGGCCATAGGCTCGGCCCGACGCGCGCGCATGTCCAGCCAGAGAAACGTCGGCTCGGAGAATTGGCCGCGGTTCAAAACCTCGGCGCTGCGCAGACGCAAAACTGCGTTCACCGGCTCTGATCCGCTGCCCGCATCGGCAACAGCCTTCAGAAAGGCTGGCCGGTCGGCGACATGGACAAGTTCGAAAAAGCCCCGCCCCATTAATTCGCCCGGTGGGAGGCCGAGCAGGATTTCGCAATTGCGGCTGACGGAGCGCACCGCGCCGGTCCGGTCATAGGTCACGACGAGGTCGCCAACCGTCTCGGCGAGGACCTGATAGCGGGAGGCGTTGCGCTGCTCGGCCTGCTGGCGCTGAAGCTCAGACCTGACGAACCCAACCGCCGCGAGCGTGGCATAGACAATCGCGGAAACCGCGAAAAAGCCGTCGCTTTGGGTCGCTGGCGCGGGATCGATCAAGCCGAGCGCTTGCGCGCCAGCCAGTCCGAGGATGGTCGCAGCGCCAAGCAATCCGCTCACACAGACCATGATCAGATCGAATGAGAAAATGCCTTCCAGCGGAGCCAGGACCAGCCAGGTGAGGCCGGCCTGATAGGACGCGCCCGTGGCTGCGATCATGACGTTTGCCGCGACGAGGCTCGCTGTGCAAAAAACTTCGGCCAACAGCAATTTGCCGGTCACCGACAAGAGCGCAACCGCACCAAGAGGCATGATCAAGGCGGCGAAGGTCAGCGCCTCGGCGAGAGTCGGGGCCCCGTGAAAGGCAAGGTAAAATGGCGCCGCGAGAAGAGCGCCGAGCGAAGAGAAGAGACGGCGCAGCATGAAGCCCTGATGGCGGGCCTTCTCGACCTCGCAATTCAGGACATCCTTGTAGACCAGATTGGCAATCTGATCCTGAAGGCTTCGAAAATGACCCAAACACCGCACTCCGCGCCGCGCCGCGATCCATTTGAACAGGATTTTGCCGGCGCATCATTTGTCGCGGATTGATCTTAAGGGCGGACTAAACAGGAACGGCCGAACGCCGGGCACATGCCGCTTCTGCCCACGAAAACTGGCCCTATGGTTTAAAAGTCCTTGCCCGCATCGTGGTCTTATGGGGAGTTATGAGAAGCGAAAACTTAACGAAAGCATGAGACGATCTCGCAATCGCGATCCTGGAGCATTTTCAGGCGAAGTGGATGCCGGTTCGCCGT
>DASQCU010000387.1:0-3244 GCA_035634575.1 Beijerinckia sp. | reverse complement strand
CAGGTTACGATATCCGCTTCGCGCAATCCTTCTTCGCCTTATCCATTGAAGAACGTCTCTCCCGCCTGATCGAAGCAACCTTTTCGGATTGGTGCATGCATCTCAACGATGGCATTAGTCTCGTTTATGATAATGCCTGTGCAATGATCAATGGCGTAACCGAGAATATCTTCGCGGTGGACCTTGAATGTCCTGGTGATTTCGAGATTTTTTCGTCGCGCCTCGGGTTCAAGATCGAAACAGGTCACGACCAGTTCAATCCTGACGCAGGCGGTTTCACCATAGGTGGCTCACCAAAGGAGCGGCTTCTGTTCATGTTCGAGACAGGGGTCCGGGCAATGAGCGCGGAGGATGCCACTTTCGCGCCGCGCTATCTTCTGCCGGAGGACCCCTCCGTCTGTCATGAACTCGGCGAAACTTTCGGGCATGTGTTCTCGGCGCAATTGCGCTTCTGGACTAGGGACTTACCCGATTATCAAGGTCGCTATGACGAATTTCGAGCGAGTTTGGACAGCTATCCAGATGTAAAGGTGGTGGAAAAGAATCTAAGCGCGAATCTAAGGCGTCAGTTGAGGTTCCGCCTGAAACGGAAGGAGCCGGTCGAATTCTTCCAAACCCCTGTGACTGCGATTGCGATCGGCCGCGAGCTTGTAACTGTCTGACATTGGGGGATGGGCAAGCCAATATCGCGCAGGCTGCGCCGTCCAGCGCGCGGCAAGCGCGCATTCGCTGAGCGGCTCGACAGATAGGTGACAGTTTGTCCCGGACACATGGGTGACACTTCCCCCCAGGCATGCCTGGGGGAAGTGTCGATGCCGTGGAAGGAGTGTTCGGCTTCATCGATCTGGAGCAGAAAACTTTGCAACCCCTCGACAACCCGTTCGGCCCGAGGTTGTTACCCATGTCTTAGGGACATTCTGTTACCTATGTGTCCAGACTGGACACGCTGAAAGTGGTAGCGGAGGAGGGACTCGAACCCCCGACACAAGGATTATGATTCCTCTGCTCTAGCCGGCTGAGCTACTCCGCCCCAGCATGCGCCTAAGCAGTTTGGCATCATGACTGCCACGATTGATTTTGCTTTTTCGAGTAAAATCAATCCTGCTCTGGCTCTCAAGCATAAGCAAACCGCTAAAGGTTTGCCGAGAGGGCGTCGCGATATAGGCCCTCGCGTCGGCTAGTGTCAAGCAAGCAAGCTGTTTTCATGCGTGTCTTCGCGGTCGCCAGTTATCGCGTGCGATTGCTTCAAAATTGCGCGACCTTGGCCACGCGGGAAGATCCGCTCTTGTCTTCGTGCGAAAAGCTATGATCTTGGGGGATATTCCCTGCTTTCTCCACACGGAGGAAAACCCCCATGCCTTCTGCTCTTATGTCTCCGGCTGACGAAACCATGGTCAGCATCCGCGTCGAAGGCATGGCTTGTGCGTCTTGCGTGGGCCGAGTGGAAAAGGCGATCCGGTCCGTGCCGGGCGTTGCTTCGGCCTCAGTCAATCTTGCGACGGGCCGCGCAGATGTCGGCTTTTCGGGGCCGCCCGATCTTGGTTCGGTCATCGAGGCGATCCGCGCCGCCGGATATGAGCCGGTCATTGAAACCGCCGAGTTCACGGTCGATAAGCTCAATTGCGCATCCTGCGTCAATCGCGCTGAAAAGGCCTTCAAAAGCGCTCCGGGCGTCACCGAAGCCAGTGTCAACCTGGCGACCAAAAAGGCCCTGGTGCGATATCTCGGTGGCGCGACGAGCGCCGAAGAGCTTGAGCGGGTGGTGACGGGCGCTGGCTATCCCACCCGTGAAATCAAGCCGGAAGCCGCACCCGAAATGACCGAAGATCGGCAGGATGCCGAGACAAGGAGCCTTTTTCGCGCCTTTTTGCTCGCTGCGATTTTGACCCTGCCGGTCGTAGCGCTTGAAATGGGCGCGCATGTGTTTCCCGCCGTCCATAGATTCGTCATGGAAAGAATAGGCGGAAGCGAACTTATCGCCTTTGTGCTGACCGCCTTGATTCTCTTCGGCCCGGGGTGGCGTTTCTTCGCCAAGGGCGGCGCAAATCTCTGGCGCGGTGCGCCCGACATGAACTCGCTGGTTGCGCTGGGCTCCGGCGCCGCCTTCATCTATTCGACGCTCGTCACGTTTATGCCGCATCTCTTTCCGGCGGGGACATCGAATGTCTATTTCGAATCTGCCGCAGTTATCGTGACCTTGATCCTGCTCGGCCGCACATTGGAAGCGCGGGCAAGGGGCCGCACGGGAGAAGCGATCAGACATTTGATTGGCCTGAAGGCAAAATCGGCGCGTGTGTTGCGCGGGGGGAATGCGGTCGAGATAGAAGTCACACAAATCGTCCGCGGCGATATTGTTCTGGTCCGCCCTGGCGAGAAAGTGCCGCTCGACGGCGAGGTGGTCGAGGGCTCGTCTTTCGTCGATGAATCCATGCTGACAGGCGAGTCGCGCCCGGTCGCCAAGGGCATAGGCGCCAACGTGGTCGGCGGCACGCTCAATACACGAGGGAGTTTTTCCTTCAAGGTCACCAAGACCGGCGGGGACACTGTGCTTGCCCAGATCATTCGCATGGTCGAACGGGCGCAAGGCGCCAAACTGCCGATCCAGGCCTTGGCCGACAAAGTGACGGCCTCTTTCGTGCCAATGGTCATGGCCATTGCCGGTTTGGCCTTCCTGTTCTGGCTTTTCCTTGGTCCGGCGCCTGCCTTGAGCTTCGCGCTGGTTCAGATGGTTGCGGTTCTGATCATCGCTTGCCCTTGTGCCATGGGGCTTGCGACGCCTGTTTCGATTATGGTCGGCACCGGCCGCGCGGCCGAATTGGGCGTGCTTTTCCGCAAGGGCGATGCGTTGCAGACTCTTTCAGGCGTTGCGGCTATTGCTTTTGACAAGACGGGCACGCTGACAAAGGGACGCCCCGAACTGACCGATTTTGTTGTCGCGCCGAGTTTTGCCCGCGACGAGGTGCTTTCGCTGGTCGCAAGCGTCGAAGCCCGCTCGGAGCATCCGATCGGCGCGGCTATTGTTGCGGCTGCCACACAGGCGGGCCTCTCATTGCAAGCGGTCGCCGATTTCACGGCAAAGCCCGGTTTCGGTGTCGAGGCTCTGGTCGAAAACCGCCGGGTCGCGATCGGCTCGGACCGTTTCATGGCGGATCGGGGCGTCGATATTTCCGGTTTCGAGAAAACCGCCGCGCGGTTTGGCGAGGAGGCGAAATCGCCGCTCTACGCGGCAATTGACGGACGGGTT
>DASQCU010000386.1:0-1568 GCA_035634575.1 Beijerinckia sp. | reverse complement strand
TTTGCAAAATCGCTTGCTAGCCTCCTTGAGAAGGAAAAGGTCGCCTATGATATTGGCGCCTATCGCGATGCGCCCCCCGGCCTGCGGATCTGGTGCGGCGCGACCGTCGAGGCGAGCGATATCGAGGCGCTGACGCATTGGCTCGACTTCGCCTATGCCAAAGCCAAGGCCGATCTCGCCAAGGCCGCGTGAACGCATTCGCAGTCCGCGCCAGGGCGCACGGTGCTCTAAACTCTCATTTCCGAAAAGCGGTTGCCGGTTTTCGGAACATGAGGCGAAAGCAGAAAACTGCCAAGCGAGAGCGTCAAGCCCGGTTTTGAGCCGGGCGCCGTGCGTCAAGAGCTCAATAGGGCTGTGAAGGTAATGACTGGCCGGCCGAGCCCGGCCAGGGCACGCCATTTTCCCTTTAATCGCCTCGCCAGGTGAGGCACCTTCTCCCGAATGGCGAAGGATCAAGCCAAATTGGAGCATTCTCCCATGGCCCCTCGTGTTCTTATTTCCGATGCGCTTTCCCCCGCCGCCATCGCCATCTTCAAGGAGCGCGGTGTCGAGGTCGATTTCCAGCCTGAACTTGGCAAGGACAAGGACAAACTCGCCGAAATCATTGGCAATTATGATGGTCTCGCCATCCGCTCGGCGACGAAAGTCACCGACAAGATCCTCGAAAAGGCGACCAATCTGAAGGTCATCGGCCGCGCCGGCATCGGCGTCGACAATGTCGATATTCCGGCGGCGACCGCCAAGGGCGTGATCGTCATGAACACGCCTTTCGGCAATTCGATCACGACCGCCGAACATGCGATTGCCCTCATGTTTGCGCTCGCCCGCCAGATTCCTTCCGCCGATGCTTCGACCCAGGCCGGCAAATGGGAGAAGAATAAATTCATGGGCGTCGAGATCACCGCCAAGGTGCTCGGCATCATCGGCTGCGGCAATATTGGCTCGATTGTCGCTGAACGCGGCGTTGGCCTGCGGATGCGGGTCATCGCCTATGATCCCTTCCTCACGCCTGAACGCGCGATCGACCTCGGCGTCGAAAAGGTCGAACTCGACGATCTTCTCGCCCGCGCCGACGTCATCACGCTGCACACGCCAATGACGGCGCAGACCAAGAATATCCTCTCGGCGGAAAATCTCGCCAAGACGAAAAAGGGCGTTCGCATCATCAATTGCGCGCGCGGCGGTCTCGTCGATGAAGCCGCCTTGCGTACGCTCCTCGATTCCGGCCATGTCGCCGGCGCCGCCTTCGACGTTTTCGTCACTGAGCCCGCGAAGGAAAACCCGCTGTTCGGTCATCCCAATGTTGTCTGCACGCCGCATCTTGGCGCCTCGACCAATGAGGCGCAGGAGAATGTCGCGCTGCAGGTCGCCGAGCAAATGTCGGATTATCTGACACGCGGCGCGATCTCGAATGCCGTCAATTTCCCCTCGATCACCGCCGAGGAAGCGCCCAAGCTCAAGCCCTTCATCGCGGTTGCCGAACGGCTTGGCTCCTTTGCCGGCCAGCTCATCAATACCGGCATCAAGAAAGTGACGATCACCTATGAAGGCAATGTCAATGAATTGAA
>DASQCU010000385.1:0-6492 GCA_035634575.1 Beijerinckia sp. | reverse complement strand
GGCCGCCGAAGTATCGGGCCTCGGGGTCACTCACGACCGCACGCGGGTCGCCGACCGCCTGCAGATAGCGGGCGACGATTTCGTTGAACGGTGCTCGTTCCGGGCCGGCGATCTCGATGATGCCGTTTCGCGGCGCCGCGAGCGCCACTTCCGCAACGATGGCAGCAACGTCGTCCGCCGCGATGGGCTGGAACAGGCCGGGCGAAAGCCTGACTATGTTTCCATCCGCACTTGAAGCGGCGATGCCGCCGAGGAATTCCATGAACTGGGTCGAGCGGATGATGGTGTAGGGGATGCCGGAGGTCTCGATCAGTTTCTCTTGGGCGACCTTGGCGCGGAAATAGCCATTGTCGGGCATCCGGTCGGTTCCGACAATGGATAGCACGACATGGTGCGGGACGCCCGCTGCGGCCTCCGCCGCGACAAGGTTGCGGCCGGAGGTCTCGAAGAAATCCAGCACCGCCTTATCTTCAAATGAGGGCGAATTGGCGAGGTCGATCACCACCTGCGCGCCCGCCATGGCCTCTTTGAGGCCCTCGCCGGTGATGCTGTTGACGCCGCTTTTGGGCGAGGCGGCGAGGACCTCGTGGCCACCCTGACGCAGAATGGCGGCGGTCTTCGAGCCGATCAGGCCGGTGCCGCCGATGACGACGATCTTCATGCTTGACCCTCCCTTGTCGATGACTGGAGGCCCTTAAATGGGTGCGAATTCAAGCGAGGAAAATATCTGGGCCTTATATACCCGGAATACAAAGGAATTCCGGGTTCCTTTCTGGCAAATCGCTGACGCGAAAGCGATTTGCCAGAGTTGAACCGTCTGTTCCTTCGGAACGGCGGTATACCAAGAGTCGCGAAGAGCGACTCTTGGTTCCTTTCTCGAATTTTCGCTTTTTCAAAGCGTTGGCGAAAATTCGAGAGTTGCACCAACGGTCATCCTTTATGACCATTGGTATTGACGCGCGTGCATAATGCAAACCCGTGAGGAGACACTCCCCCTCACTCCCACTCGATCGTGCCCGGCGGTTTGGAGGTTACGTCGTAAACGACCCGGTTGATGCCCGGCACTTCGTTGATGATGCGCGTTGCGGCGCGGCCGAGAAAGCTCATGTCGAAGGGAAAGAAATCCGCCGTCATGCCATCGACGGAGGTCACGGCGCGCAGCGCACAGACGCATTCATAGGTGCGTCCATCGCCCATGACGCCAACGGTCTGCACCGGGAGAAGCACCGCGAAAGCCTGCCAGATCTCATCATAGAGCCCGGCCTTGCGGATCTCGTCGAGATAAATGGCATCGGCCTGGCGCAACGTGTGGAGCTTTTCCGGCGTCACGCCGCCCGGCAGGCGAATGGCGAGACCGGGACCGGGGAAGGGATGCCGGCCGACAAAGGCCTCCGGCAAACCCAGTTCGCGGCCAAGCGCGCGCACCTCGTCCTTGAACAATTCGCGCAAGGGCTCGACGAGCTTCATATTCATGCGCTCGGGCAGACCGCCGACATTATGATGCGACTTGATCGTGACGGAGGGGCCGCCCGAAAAGGAGACGCTTTCAATTACATCGGGGTAAAGTGTTCCCTGGGCGAGGAATTCCGGCGCTCCGCGTCCGTCGGCGGCAATTTTCTTGGCCTCGGCCTCGAAGGTCGCGATGAACAGGCGTCCGATGATCTTGCGCTTTTCTTCAGGGTCGCGAATGCCGGTCAGGGCCCCCAGAAACAGCTCCTGCGCTTGCGCATAAACAAGCGGAATATTGTAATGGCCACGAAAGAGGCTGAGGATTTCCTCGGCTTCGCCCTGGCGCAAAAGCCCGTGATCGACGAAGACGCAGGTCAGCCTGTCGCCGATCGCCTCATGGATCAGCACGGCGGCGACCGCCGAATCGACGCCGCCCGATAGTCCGCAAAGCACGCGCCCGTCGCCGACTTTGGCGCGGATCGAGGCGATCGCCTCCGCGCGGAAGGCCCCCATCGTCCAATCGCTGCGTAGCCCCGCGACCTTGTGGACAAAGTTCGAGAGCAGTTTCGCGCCGTCAGGCGTATGCACGACTTCGAGATGGAATTGCACCCCATAGAAACGGCGCGCCTCGTCGGCGATCACGGCGACGGCCGCGTCGCGCGAAGTGCCGATCCGGGCAAAGCCTGGCGGCAATTCGGTGACCGCATCGCCATGGCTCATCCAGACCGGATAGGTCTTGCCCTTCTTCCAAATTCCGTCAAACAAGGCGCTCTCAGTCAGAACCTCGACGTCGGCGCGGCCGAATTCGCGTTTATGCTCGGCCGTGACCTTGCCGCCCAATTGCGCCGCCATGACCTGCTCGCCATAGCAGATGCCAAGCACCGGCACGCCTGCCGCGAAAATGGCCTCAGGCGCGCGCGGCGAATTTTCATCAAGCACCGAGGCTGGACCGCCAGACAGAATCACCGCCTTGGGCGCGAGCCTCTCGAAAGCGCGTTCGGCGGCTTGGAAAGGCGCGATCTCGCAATAGACACCCGCCTCGCGCACCCGCCGGGCAATCAATTGTGTGACCTGCGAGCCGAAATCGACGATCAGGACCTTGTCATGGGTTTCGAGAATATCCTGATGAAGATCGGGCTTTGCCATCCGCGCACCAAAAATCTACCAAAGCGTTCGCTTAGGCGATCGGCTCGCATCGCGCAAGCATGGCAGCTGCTGCGGGGTCAAACTTCAATTGCGCGTGTGGCAGCCCCGGCCCAGCGTGAAGGACCCGCTTCATTTCAGTTCATAAACTGCCTTCTGCCTTGTTTTAAGGACCTGGCGATAGCCATGTTCCGCGATGAGGCGAGGGAGATCTATTGCCCAGCGCTCGGGCGCGAATTCGACGAACAGCAGGCGCGGCCACAGGCTTTTCGAGGCCTCTTTGAAAAAGGGTTCGAGAATCAGATCCTCGGCGCCTTCGACATCGAGTTTCATGGCATCGATTCGCTCGTAGCCTTCCTCCAGGACGATATTCATCAAGGACTTGGCTGGGACCTTGATCTGCTCCCCGGCCAGGCCGGAATTGACGATCCGCATCGAAGTCTCGCCACGATTCTCGGCATCGACGAAAAGGGTGATCTCGCCGTCCTGATCGGCGACGGCGCAGGCCATGGCCTTGATGGTGGCAAAAGGATTCTGGCCTATATTATAGACGAGACGCTCGAAAATCTCAGGTTGCGGCTCGATCGCCAGAATCCTGGCGCGCGGTCCGGCACAGGCCGCAGCAAAAAGGCTATAGCCGCCAATATTCGCGCCAATATCGATGAAGACGAAATCCGGCGTCATCCGGCTTTGCAGAAGCTCGCGCTCAGGCAAATCGAAATATTGCGGCGTGAAAAGAATGCGCTTTTCGCAGACATTATTGTAAGGGTAAAGGCGCATTCTTGCGCCGAAAGCTTCAACATCGAGCGGCCGGCCCTTCATGGCCTTCATCGCCATCGAGCGCAGGAAAAAGGCGCGCCTCTTGCCTGCCCAGCTCGCCGAAGCGCCGCGCGTCAAATCCAAAAGCCGTGCAATCGCGCCCTGCGGAGCATAGCGCCCGAAATTCGAAAGATCATTGGCCAGAAGGCTGGAACCTGTCACACCAGACCGCAAAATGAACCCCCCTGATCAATCATTGGCCAGCCCTTGGTGTCTAGGCAGGCGTGGCTGGAAATTGTAGCAGCAGCTTTTACCATATCGGCCTCGGGCATGGCCAGCCAAGCCCCCTCCTTAAGGATTCTTAAACGAAGTGGAACGCGCCAAAGACCCCGAGCGCCGAGCTTGCTTCAGGAGGCCAATCGCTTAGATTGGAGCTAATTGAAAAAAATCGGAACGCGAGGCTTGGCGCCCGCAGGATGCGACAAAAGATGACCTTTGTTGACGCTGTTGAAGTTGCCGGCCGCAAGACCGGCTGTATCAAATTGCACGGCGAAGAAGCTTTCGCCGGGATGCGCAAAGCCGGACATCTGGCGGCCGATGTGCTTGACCTGCTTACCGAATTTGTGAAGCCTGGGGTCACGACCGAGGCGATCGACGCTTTTGTGTTCGACTACGCGATCTCCCATGGCGCCTATCCGGCTCCGCTCGATTACCGGGGCTATCGCAAATCGGTCTGCACTTCGATCAATCATGTGGTCTGCCACGGCATGCCGGACCGCAAGCCGCTGAAGGATGGCGATATCGTCAATATAGACGTAACCTTCATTTTCGAGGGCTGGCATGGCGATTCGAGCCGCATGTATCTCGTCGGCGATGTTCCCCGCCGTGCCCAGCGCCTCGTCGAAGTGACTTATGAAGCCCTGATGCGGGGCATGGCGGTCGTGCGGCCGGGCGCGACGACCGGCGACATAGGCGCCGCGATCCAGGAATTTGCCGAATCCGAACGCTGCTCGGTGGTGCGCGATTTCTGCGGCCATGGCCTTGGCCGTCTTTTCCATGACGAGCCCAACATCCTCCACTATGGCCGGCGGGGCGAAGGTGTGGCGCTGAAGGCCGGGATGTTTTTCACGATCGAGCCGATGATCAATCTCGGCCGCCCGCATGTGAAGATCCTGTCCGATGGATGGACGGCCGTAACGCGCGATCGTTCCATGTCCGCGCAGTTCGAGCATTCGATCGGCGTGACCGAAACAGGCTATGAAGTCTTCACGCTTTCGCCCAGGGGACTGCACCGGCCGCCCTATAATAGCGTCTCGGCACAAGGCGCATGACGAAGGCTGGCGCTCCTCCTGAGCCTGCCACCGAGACGCCGCATTATCACGGTCACCGCGAGAGATTGCGCGATCGTTTTCGCAAGGCGGGCGCCGACGCGCTCGCCGATTATGAATTGCTTGAACTCATACTGTTTCGCGCCATGCCGAGGCGCGACGTCAAACCGATCGCCAAAAATCTGATAACGCGTTTCGGCTCTTTCGCGGAGGTGATTGCGGCGCGCCCGGAGCGTCTTTGCGAGATCGATGGGCTGGGCGATGCCGCCGTAACTGAGCTCAAGATCGTCGAGGCGGCAGCGCGCCGTCTCACGAAATCGGCCATCGAGAAACGCCATTCCATGTCGAGCTTCACGGCGGTGATCGATTATTGCCGGACCGTGATGGGCTTTCTCGATCGCGAGGAATTCCGCATCCTTTTTCTCGACAAGAAGAACAACCTCATCGCCGACGAAGTGCAGGGCGTGGGAACGGTCGATCATGCACCCGTTTATCCGCGCGAGATCATGCGCCGCGCGCTCGAACTCAGCGCCTCGGCGATCATCCTCGTGCATAATCACCCTTCAGGCGATCCTCAACCTTCGACCGATGATATTTACCTCACGCAGCAGATCATTGCGGTGGGTAAGCCCCTGAAGGTCACGGTTCACGACCATTTGATCATCGGCAAACATGGTCACGCGAGCCTCAAAGGCATGCGTCTCATCTGATCTGGCGCCTTATGGGCCACTCACCCTCCCAAGCCCTCATGCTGAGGAGCAGGCGGAGCCTGCGTCTCGAAGCACGAGGGCTTGCGGGGCAGACAAACCCTTGCGCGTGATCGCGCGCATGAACTGAACGGTCCGGCGGAAGGGCCGGAAAGATGCCGCAGACCGATTCCTCGTCCTTCGAGACGGCTGCTTTGCAGCCTCCTCAGGATGAGGAATCTGGTGCCTGATGCCGACATGCCCCTTGGCGCAAGTCACCCTTCCAAGCCCTCATGCTGCGGGAACCAAGGACCGCCTTTTCCCTGGTATTAACGGCCGGTAGGAAATTGAGCGGGTGATGGAAAGCCTATTTGTTAAGGCCGTGATGCAAGCCTGTTCGAACGCTGCGCAGGAGAAGCTCTCGCGATTGTTCAAGCGAGAATTGAGCGGAATTTCGACCAAGTATTTGCATTGAATAGAAAGTGCCATGGCATGGGAGATTTGTGGCCCAATCAAAGTGTCTTCGAAGAAGAGCTCCGGCTTGCCATCGATGGCGGCGGTCTTGTGGTGCATTACCAGCCCATTTTGGCGAGCGATGATGGCAGACCTGTGTCTGTTGAAGCTCTGGTGCGTTGGCAGCATGCGACGCATGGGCTCATCGCGCCCGGTCAATTCATTGGCCGTGCCGAGGAGTGCGGCCTCATCATTGCGTTTGGCGAATGGGTGCTGCGCCGGGCCTGCATCGATGCGCGGCGTTGGCCAAATCTGCGCATCGCCGTCAATGTGTCGCCGATGCAATTCCTGCATGAAGGGTTTGTCGCCAGCGTCGCGCGCATCGTGCGGGAAACGGGATTTGAGCCGGAACGACTCGAACTCGAATTGACCGAGGGCATTTTGATCGCGGACGCCAAGCGCGCCCAGGAAGCAATCACCACCTTGCGTGCGCTGGGGATCAGAATGGCCCTTGATGATTTTGGCACCGGCTATTCGAGCCTGAGCTATCTGCACAGGTTCGTCTTCGACAAGATCAAGATCGACCGGTCTTTTCTCGAACCGAACACGCAGGAAGGCGCGACGATCCTGCGGGCGATGATCGGCCTTGGACGGGCGCTCGGGATGACGGTCAC
>DASQCU010000384.1:0-4965 GCA_035634575.1 Beijerinckia sp. | reverse complement strand
TTCATCCGCGGCGCGCAGCTTCGCCAAGGTCCGATAGCCAGGCGGCGCCTCCTTGGCGAGCGCGTCGAAGGCAGCTTGCGCTTCTGCGGATTTGCCATCATGCGCCAATTGCAAGGCCGCCTCATAGCGCCCGCCCGCCGCTTCCGCCGCGGCTGTCCGCCGCGTATCCCAAATGCGCCAAGCCGCGGTCGCGGCGACGAGCACGACAGCGAGGCCAATGAACAAGTATTGGTATTTGCTCAGCAGCTGGAGGGCCCGCTCACGGCGGACATCTTCATCGACTTCGCGGAAAAAATCGGTCATTCGGATCTCGTAAATGCGGGTCGTTGGCTTGAGGGCATCGCACGAAGCAGGCGAGAATGGAAGCCTCGCCCCGCTCGCTTGGTATACCCTGAATCCTTGAGGATTCAGGGTTCGTTTCCGGTAAATCGCTGACGCACAGGCGATTTACCGGAGTTGCACCGCCTGTTCCTGCGGAACGGCGGTATGTGGTAACATAAGCTGACCCTGCGACGAAGAACAGGGCGGACGGCATTGACCGCGCGGCTTGCGCGGGGAAACTCGCGGCCTCGCTCAAATCGGGAAGGTCGCACCCTTTGACATCGAACCTTTCGTGTCTTGGAACCTTTCGTGTCTTGCAAAGATTGAGGAGGCATGTCGATGCACCAAGATCTCTGTCCCGAGCAAATCGAGAGCTTGGACTCTGTCAAGACGAAACTCTCCGATTTCGGCCAGATCGTCCTCGTGCTTCAGGGCGGCGGCGCGCTTGGCGCCTATCAGGCCGGGGTCTATGAGGCCCTGCATGAAGCGGGAATCGAGCCGGACTGGGTCATTGGCACATCGATTGGTGCGATCAATGCGAGCCTCATCGCCGGCAACGAGCCTGAAAACCGGTTGAGAAATCTTGAAGCATTCTGGAACCGGGTCGGGCGTGATCCTTCCATCGAGGCCTTCGGGAACCTCCCCTTCTTCGGTCAGAGCCTGCCAAATCTGATGTCGATCGCAACAGGCGTCGCAAGCTTTTTCACGCCCAATCCGCCAGCGTGGCTTTCCCCGGATGCGCCGCTTCCGGCCGATGGGGCGGGCTATTATTCGACCCGTCCGCTCGAAGAAACATTGACCGAACTCGTCGATTTCCCGCGCATTCAACGCTGCAGCCCACGCCTCACCGTCGGCGCCGCTCATGTGCGAACGAGCGAGATGCACTATTTCGACAGCCGCGACATGCCCCTGACGGTGCGCCATGTCATGGCATCAGGGGCCTTGCCGCCCGCCTTTCCGGCGGTGCGCATCGATGGCGAGCTTTATTGGGATGGCGGCATATTGTCGAACACGCCGGTCGAGACCGTATTCGACGATAATCCGCGCCGTAATTCCATTGTGTTCGCTGTCCACATCTGGAACCCGGATGGGCCGGAGCCGGAGACGATCTCGCAGGTTCTCAACCGCCAGAAGGATGTTCAATATTCGAGCCGCACCGTCAGTCACATCCGGCGGCAAAAACAGATTCACCGCCTGCGCCATATTATTGCCGAGCTTGCCACCCGGCTGCCCGAAACGGAGCGCCGGAGCAATGCTGTCCGGGAAATGGCGGGCTATGGCTGTTTGACAAGGATGCACATTGTCAGGCTCCTCGCCCCACAGATCCGGGGCGAGGACCATATGAAGGATTTCGACTTCAGCCGTGCCGGAATCCGCTCGCGCTGGCAGGCAGGTTTGCACGATGGCCGTGCGGTGCTGGCCGAAGCGCCATGGGAAGGCGATTTCGATCCGCTCGAAGGCTTCTATCTGCACGAATGCCGGCCGGGGACAAACCCAATGATTTGAGTGAGCCTCCAATGCAACAGTCATGCTTAAACTGGATTCGGAAGGAATGGCGGTTCAATTTTGAGACAAATCCTGCCGGAACCCTTCAGGTCTTCGCGTCGATCTTGAGCCGCGAGGTCAAAAGTGCGGCCACAGCCAGCGCCAAGCCTACGCCCGTAGCGCAGGCAATCCAGCCGAAACGGTCGAAAAGCCAGCCGAGCATTGCGGTGCCAGCGAGGCCGCCACAGAAATAGAATGTAAGATAGATGCCGCTAGCAGCACCGCGATCAGCTGTCGCTGCCCGCCCGGTAAATCCCGTTGCTATGGCTTGAGCAAAAAAGGTTCCCACCGCGATGCAGATCATTCCAGCGATCACAGCGCCGAGCGTCGGAACCAAGGTGAGCGGCAAACCAAGGCCAGCAAAGGCGAGAGCACCCCACATCGTGCGCCGCGTTCCAAACCGGCTGACGGCCCTGCCCGCCAGAAGAGTCGTAAAAATGGATGGGGCAAAGACGAAATAAGCGAAGCCCAGGGCCATCATTCCGATCGCAATCGGCGGGCGCACCAGCACGAAATTGACATATGTGAACGTGCCTATGAAGGCAAAGAGAATGCAAAAGCCGATGCCAAAGCTCGCCCGCAAAGCCTTGTTGCCAAGGTGCATCGCAAGCACATTGATGGCGGATAAAGGGTGCGCGGCAACCGCTTCCATGGAGCGCGCGCGATCAATGGTGAAATAGACCAGAGCCGCTCCAGCGAGATTGAGACCGGCAAAGACGAAAAAATTCGTAGCGAGACCAAATTGGTCCGCAAGCGCCGCGGCCATGAGCCTGCCAAATAGATTCGAAGCCACATTTCCGGTGATATAGGCGGCGAAGGCACCGGCGGTCGCACGGGCGCTGCAATGCTCGCCCAAATAAGCCAAGGTCAGCGTAAATGCGCAAGCCATGCAAAGACCCTGGATGATGCGCAAGGCAGCAAAAACCGCCAGATTGGGAGCAAAGGCCAAGAGCGAAGTCGGGATGGCAAGAAGCGTAAGGCTCAGGAAAATGCCCCGGCGCCGATCGATCGCCCGGCTGAAGAAGGCGACACCGGAACTCGCGATAGCCATGCCAGCCGTTGTTGAATTGACGGCAAGGCCCATGGCTGCGGGGGTAACGCCATAGGCTTGCGTCAGCAAAGGCAGAATGGCTTGCGTGGCGAAGAGATCAACAAGGGTCAGAAAAGCAATCAGTCCGATCACCAGCGTGTACGTGAAGTCATTTGGCGATGATTGCACCGTCGTTTCATCGGCAAGACTTGTCTTGGAGACCATTCCGGCAGCCTTGGGCATTTGGCGCTCCCGAATATTCCTCGAGTGAAGGCACTCGGCGCCCTTCGACTACACTCGGGCGCCGCCATGGCCATCGAAACGGGGTTCAAGGCGCTCACATATTGTGATCGCTCTCGTCGTGTTGAACATCGGCGGAGAGAAGCGTCACCGTCTTTCCGCCCGTGTTCTTCCACCAATGCGATGTGGCGCTGGTCTCGCGGACGACATCGCCCGCCTTGTGCAGGATCGGGACGGCGCAATTGCTCGCATATTCCGTGATCTCGCCTTCAATAATGTAGATGATGGCCGGACGATCGCCATGGCTGTGCCAGGGAACGACACCATCAGGCTGAACGACGAGCTTGCGCAGGCGTAGCTTGCGATCAGCGATATTCGCCGGCTCCTTGGAAAGATCGATCGCGGCGAGGACCGTGTCACTTACATCCTTGGCCGGAGTCGTGACGGGCTTGGTGGCGTCGACGCTGATCTTGTCGGCCGGGCATTGGCCGGCTTTGGCTGCATTGGGGAGGCTCCAGGCCGCACCGGCGAGCGCCGCCGCGACAAGGAAGAATTGCTGCTTTCTCATATCCTGATCTCCTCTCAATACGCCCCGGCAGAATAGCACCGGCAGAATAGCACAAAGGCGTTGGGAAGAGGATCGGATAAGGACGCGGCCGGATGAAGTATCGGATGGCTTTGGAGTCGATAGCGAGAGGCAATTTCACGAGGCCAGCCACGGCCCGGCCTTGCGACAACCCGGCTCCACGATCAGACACATTCAAAACACCTTGGTGCCCGCGCTTGCGCGAATTGCCACCCGGCTGCCCGAGATCGAGCGCCAATGCGATGCCTTGCGGGAAATGCGAGCTATGGCTGACACGGATGCACATTGTCAGGCTCCTCGCCCCGACTTCAGCCGCGCCGGGATCCGCTCGCGCTGGCAGGCAGATTTGCATGATGGCCGCTCAGTGCTGGCCGAGCACCATGGGAAGGCGATTTCGATCCGCTCGAAGGCTTCTATTTGCACGAATACCGCCCGGCGACGAGGCCTATGATTTGAGCCTCGATTTGAAAGCGCTCTAACAGCCATGCTCTTACCGCCATCGTGAAGAGGTGGCAGTATAATCCGCAGGAAAGCTATGAAGGAGGGCTACGTGAAGCTGAAGGCTCGCTCGCGCGGATTTTTCTCTGCACGCCTCTTCATCGCCGGCACCGCGCTTCTCTTCGTCGCTACCGCTGGTCATGCCCAGCTCGCGGGAGACGGCTCCGCACAGCGCCTGCCGGTCGAACGGATTCGGCTGATGAATTATTATCCGGCCGCCAATGGCTGGACCTATATGTGGGATCGTTGGGACCCAGCGACGATCGAGCAGGATTTCATCCGCATCGCGGGAATGAATTTCAACACGGTCCGTATCAACGTCCTGATCCCTGCATTCGCCCTGCCGACCCCTTCCTCGACGGCCCTGAGCCGCCTGGCTGAGGTCGTCCAACTAGCCGATCGGCATGGCTTGCGCATACAGCTTGGGCTCTTCGACTGGCTCAACAATTTTACCTCGATCGAGGACAGCAAGCGCTGGATTGACGCTGTCGTCGGCCCATTCAAGGACGATCCCCGCATCGCCTTCATCGATCTGCGCAATGAGCTCGACACGGCGGATCCTGCCCAGTTCGCCTGGGCGCGCGCGCTCATGCCCAGTTTGAAATCGGCGGCGGGTTCGATCCCGGTGACCGTCTCGGTCACGGCACAGCCGGGGCATAGCGTCCTGCAACATCTGCAAGAGCTGCGCGCGGCCGGGATCCCTCTCGACATGCTGGATGTCCATGTCTATGGCAATGCTGCCGCA
>DASQCU010000383.1:0-26719 GCA_035634575.1 Beijerinckia sp. | reverse complement strand
CACAGCTCCGCGGCAGTTTGGGCGGAAATCTGAGCTCCGAAGAAATCCTTAAGAGATTCGATGACATGATCAAACATAATATTGCGCCGTTCAAGTAATGCGAGTCGTAGTGACTTAGGTTGCGCTCGCAAAACTTCGGGTCTGCCATCGCTTTGAGGAGCTAGTAAACCTTCCCGAAAACTTGGTTGATCGGGCCAACTTGCGCGGGAAGGATCGCCAGTTTGGCAGAAAAGCCCTCGCGCCGCGCCGCCTCGCATCGCTTGCGAAATTCCGCGATGTCATCAAAATCCGTGTCGCTCGCATCAATCGCGGCAACCCCTGCTGCGACCGCCGCGAAAAGCGTCAGCGTGCGCGCCAGTGCAAGAGGCGGAGCATAGTTAACTCTTGCGGTGCCGAGGTTTTCGGCCAGCGCCTCCGGTGCAAAGGTCAGACCCGCGAGGCGCCGGCTCGCGCCGCGGAAAGTACCCATCTCGAAGATCGATGCGGCAGTCGGGGCGGCGCTGGCGATCACCTGGGTCGAACCATCTTCAAGATCGTTTTCTGCTTCAAGAACGGCGAGCCGCGCACCAAGATGCTGGAGCGCGGCGCCATTGCCGCAACGGGGCAGAAAAATGCCATCCGGCGCGCCTTGCATTACTGCCGCGAGATCGGCCTCGACCAAGGGGCTCTCCAGCGGGTTGACGCCGACATAAAGGAGGGGATGGCCCTCGCCGCGCGGTATCTGGCGAAGGAGCGCCTTCACTGTTGCTAGCGCCTCGGTTCGCGGCAGGCACGGTGCCGCAAGATCGAGGATCAGGCAATCCGCGCCGCTCGCAAGACCTTCCTCCAGCTTCTTCTCGCTATCGGCGGAGACGAAAAGCAGCGAGCGCATTCCGGTTCGCTCCCCAGCCGAGGATGCAGGCATTCGTTCGCCTATTACTCGCCCTTCATCAGGCCCTTCATCTTCGCGTATTGCAACAGCAGAATGGTTTTGGCATCGACGATTTCGCCCGTCTCGATCATGGCAAGCGCGTCGTCGAGCGTCAGTTCGAGAACCTCGATATCCTCGGCTTCGTGGTCGAGGCCGCCACCCTTTCCGGTCCGGTCCTGCGCGCTATAGGGGGCGGCAAAAAAGGTGAGCTTTTCAGCAAAACTGCCCGGGCTTGAATAGGCCTCGAACAGCCGTTGCGGATTCTTGATCGTGAAGCCTGTTTCCTCGGCGACCTCCTTGACAATGCAGACATCGGGATCGTCCCCTTCGAGCTTGCCGGCACAGACTTCGATCAGGCTTTCACGATTATCGGCGAGAAAAGCAGGCAGCCGGAACTGGCGCACGAGAATGACCGTCGAGCGCGAGGGATCATAAAGCAGGATCGCCGCGCCATCGCCCGTATCATAGAGTTCCCGGGAATAGGTTTGCCGGCCCTTGTCGAAGCGCCGCCTGTCGATGGAAACTTTTTCCAGGAGCCCGAAGCCGCGCGAAATAATTTGGCGGCCGAGAATGCGAATATTTTCATCCATGCTCAATATCCAAATTGCTCAAGCAGGATCCGCTCCTCGAGCGAATGGCCGGGATCGTGGAGAAGAACGAGGTCCATCGTATGGTCCATCTCGATTTTGACCTTGGCCACGTTCTTCAGTTCGTAGCTGTCGGCGACGGCGGCCACAGGGCGTTTGTCGGCTTCGAGAATATCGATCGTTACTTTGGCTTTGTCTTGTAAAAGCGCGCCGCGCCAGCGCCTCGGCCGGAACGCGGAGATGGGGGTCAATGCCATCATCGTCGCGTCGAGCGGCAGGATCGGGCCATGCACCGAGAGATTATAGGCCGTGGACCCGACCGGTGTGGCAATGAGCAGGCCATCCGCGATGAGTTCGTCGAGCCGCACCTTGCCGTTGATCGAGATTCTCATTTTGGCCGCTTGATAGGACTGACGCAAAATCGAGACCTCGTTGATCGCATAGGCCTTGGCGACTTCGCCTTGCGTATCGAAGGCACACATTTGCAACGGATGGACGAACGAGGATTCGGCGGCATCGAGACGCTGTTCGAGATCGTTCAGCCTGTACTCATTCATGAGGAAGCCGACAGAGCCGCGATTCATGCCATAGATCGGCTTTTTCTTTCCCATGAATCGATGGAGGGTTTGCAGCATGAGACCATCGCCGCCGAGCGCCACGATCACGTCGGCGGCGTCGGGATCGACATTGCCATAATGTTTCGTGAACTCTTTCAGCGCCTCATTGGCCTCGGGCGTGCCGGAGGACAAAAAGGCAATGTGTTGAAAGCGATGCTTGGCGCTGTCTTGCACGGCCATGATTTCCTGTCCCGGATTGTCTTAAGAAATCCATTTGATCGCTTTGCGGTTGAGAATTTCATCCTAGCTCAAGCGCCGCGCAGGATTGATGATGTCCGGTTGAGCAAAGCTCGTCGCAAGGCCGGATCGAGAGAGGCGCCTCACCTGATCACATCCTCGCTATCGCCCGCGAGGAGAGATTGCGGAACCTGTGTGAAGGTCCAGCCCTCAAGATATCGGTCGAAGACCCAAACGACATTGAAACAATCAATCGGCCATTCCTGCGGTGTTATCGTGTTATCGGCGAGGATCTCGTTGGCGATGGTGGGAAGCATGTTATGTTTCCATGAAATCAGCACGATGCCCTCGACCGCGAGCGCCGCCTGCGTCAAAGCCTTCTCATCTCCCTCGGCGTACTCGGCATTGATATTCGCACCGAGAAATTCGGCGAGCGGCACAAGCGTATGTTGCGGACGCAGGCTCTTGTTGTCGGCCAAAGCCTTGCAGGCGAAAAGACTCCCCGGCTTGGCCAGAGCCGGATGTGCGAAATGGCCGTGGTGCGGCGCGAAAAACCGAACGAGCGCGCCAGCCCTTTGCCAGCCGCGAACAGAGAGCGATTCCTTATCCTTCGCACCGTCGAGCGACACGCCTTTGACGGTGCCATCCTTCGCCGGCTTTTCCGAATGCCGGATCAGCATGATTTTCGACGCGCTCATGGTCTCGTTCAAAACTCCATCCATGCTTTCTGTGGCCAGGCAGACGTCGCGAGATTCGCGTCCTTCATATATACCGCCGTTCCAAAGGAACAGGCGGTGCCCCTCCAGCAAATCGCTCTTGCGTAAGCGATTTGCTGGAAAGGAACCCTGAATCCTAAAGGATTCAGGGCATCTATATAGCCTGAATTTCTTCTGATCGGCAGTGTACTGCCATGGCGCGGTCATTGACACAATTGCCGTGAACTCCTACCGTAACGCTTCGGGGAATGTGAAGAAGGCGGTGCAAATCCGCCGCGGTCGCGCCACTGTAAGCGGCTCTCCTGCCAGGGATGCCGCAAGCCAGACCTTCCTTTCCAGTCAGCACGCACAAGGGACGCAGGATCCCGAGGAGTGAATGATGAGCGATATTACTTTCGTCCCAGCCCGGCCGCTTACGACACCCATTCCCTTTCGCGAAATTCTGCCTTGGGCGCTGCTTGGCGGCGTCCTTCTCCTGCTCATGATCTATTTCGTCGGCGCGGAGCAGGGCGCCACATCGATGCTCTCCGGCCATTACGTGCATGAATATGTGCATGACGGCCGGCATCTTTTCGGCTTCCCCTGCCACTGAACAGAGGATTCCCATGGTTGGAAACCTGCTTCTTCGCGGGATGCTTGCTGGCGTCCTCGCGGGACTGCTGGCGGTCGGTTTTGCGACTCTTTTCGGCGAGCCATCGGTGGAACGCGCGATCCAGCTTGAAGCCATCGAATTGCAGGCAGCAGGGCATAGTCCCGAGCCTGAACTCGTCAGTCGCGACGTGCAGAAAAGCTTGGGGCTTTTGACCGCTGGCGTGGTTTATGGCGCAGCGCTCGGCGGACTTTTCGCGCTCGTATTCGTCTGCGCGCATGGCCGCTTGGGTCCTATCGATGCGCCAGCTTTATCGGGCTTGCTTGCCTTGGCCGGGTTCATCGCCATTGTGCTTGTCCCGGCGTTGAAATATCCGCCCAATCCGCCTTCGATTGGAGAGCCCGAGACGATCTCGCTGAGCACGGGGCTTTTTTTCGGCATGATGGCGCTTTCGACCCTGGCCATGACGATCGCTTTCATGACCGCAAAGAGCCTTTATGAAAGCCTCGGCGCGTACGTCGCCGCACTATGCGGGGCGGGGATTCTTATAGCCTTGACCGGCGCTGCGGCTTTTGTGCTGCCGTCCATCGATGAAGTCCCGGTTACCTTTCCAGCCGATCTTTTGTGGAACTTCCGTATCGCATCCTTGGGGACCGGGCTCGTCCTGTGGAGTGCAATGGGCGTGGCTTTCGGCGCCTTGACGCGGACAAGTCTGGCAAGCTATTCGCGCCGCGCGCAACTCGCCTTGCGGTGAGATTTGCTCTACCCCACACTTGCGTGCGAGGTTCACGCGTTTGATTTAGGGGGCACGGTCGCTCAAATGCCAAGCACATCCATCGCCGAGGTCGGGGATCATTTTCTGGTGGGGTTGCGCCCAACCCCGGTCCTGCATGAGCTTGATCGCGCCCTCCTCGCGGATTTGCGGCCCGCGGGCGTCATCTTCTACAAGAGCAATTTCCGGCACGATCTGCCCTACGAGGCCTGGCTCGAAAGCCATGCCGCGCTGATTGCAGATATTCGCCAAGCGATCGCACGCGAAAAATTCTTTCTCGCCATCGATCACGAAGGTGGCCGGGTCTGCCGCTCGCCTGCGCCGATCACCCGTTTCGCTTATGCAGCACAATGGCCGGATCAGGCGGCCGAAGTCGGGCGTGCCATGGGGCGCGAACTTGCCTCGCTCGGCTTCAATCTGAATTTCGCGCCGGTGCTCGATATTCATACCAATCCCGCTAATCCGGTCATCGGCGCCAGGGCTTTTGGAACCAGCGCCGATGAAGTCATCGCGGCGGCGCTTTCCTTCCTTCAGGCCATGCAGGCGGAAGGCGTGCTTGGCTGCGGCAAGCATTTTCCTGGGCATGGCGATACGAGCGTCGACTCGCATTATGGTCTGCCATCGCAGTCGATTTCTCTCGAAGATCTGCGCAGCCGGGAACTGAAACCTTTTGCCGCCGCGATCAAGGCGGGAATTGCGATGCTGATGACATCGCATATCATGTTTCCGGCGATTGATCCGGCCCAACCCGTCACCCTGTCGCGCCGCTTCGCGACGGACATCCTGCGCGATGAACTTCGATTCACGGGCGTGGCGATTTCCGACGATATCGGCATGGGCGCTATGAATGGCTTCTTCGATGCGCCTGACGCCGCTGCCCGCTTCATTGCCGCTGGTTGCGACATGCTGATGGTCTGCGCCCATTGGACAGAGTCCGAGCGGGCGCGTGGTTTCGCGCAGGCGATCCTCAAAGCGCTCGATGAAGGGAGCCTCGACACGGGGCTTGCCGCGCGATCGCGAGCCCGGATCGCAGCTCTGCTCGAGCATACGCCGATGAACGAAGTCCGTGCGCTATCGCCGGAGACGTTCAGCGCCCATGCCAGCGCGGGCGTCCTGTTCCAGGCGGCGACCGTCGAGGTAATTTGATCCGGCGCGGGCCGGATGGGCGATGCAGGCTTATCTGCCGTATTGCAAGAACAGACGGTTCGACTGCGGTAAATCCTCATCGCATCGGAGTATATTGACGGCTTAAAATGACCGTTGCGGCACGCTCGACTTACCGCCAAGGCCGGAAATTTGAGAAAGGAGCCAAGGGCGAAGCTTGACAAGGTTCCGGCGCCGCCAAGCCCGGTGGAGGGCGCTTTTGCGATCTGACCGGTTGATCCATTCGCAGTTCCACTTTTGAGCGAAAAGCGGCGCGGCTACCCGATTTTGCCATCGATATCAAAATTCTTTCATTGCCTTATGGGCGTTGACGCAAGGGCAGGCGGGATGATAATCGCGTAGGTTGCAAGGCTCGGAGGACTCTTCCGCGTTGAAGTAGATCCGCGTTGCAGCTTGTTCTGAACTGTAAAACATAATTACAGTATGGAATGCGTAAATACGTGCCTGCTTAATCTTAAGTCTTCCTATGTGAATTAGTAGAAATTGCAAATTTCCCACAGCCACCTTCAGCGGAACAATTGTATCTCCGATTCCGGACATTTTTCTTTCATTTAATATTAGAAATGGCCTAATTGTAATTTGATTTAATTTAGCGACAATTATATAACGAGCAAAAAATTTTTTTCATTTTTTTTATGGAGTTGCAAATTTCAGGTTATTTGACTGTGTCCAGGAGAAACAGTTGGCTCGCATGATCCCAGCTAAGATCGACACATTATTGGCGCTGCGCGCAGACGGGCGTTTGCTCGTGGGGCGCGAACGCATCACTCTACTTGAAGCTGTCATTCAGCATGGCAGTATAACCAAGGCCGCCGAGATCGCGGGGTTCAGCTACAAAACCGCGTGGGACGCTGTCAACGCGATCAATAATCTTTTGCCTCGGCCGGCTTTCATCACGCGGACCGGCGGGCCTCGCGGCGGGGGCGCGGAGGTCACCGAGGAAGGGCGGCGGCTGATTTCGGTCTTCCGCCGCCTCGAGGAAAAGCTCGGACGCATTTCCTCGGCCATTGCGGAGGAGGGGCTCGAGCATGATGAGGACCTTCTGTTCTGGGGCGTCGCAATGAAGCTGAGCGTGCGCAACGCTCTTCATTGCACTGTCGTTGAAGTCATTCCCGCGCCTGTCAATGTCGAAGTCAAGGTTCGTGTCTCGCCTGATTGCGAGATCACTTCGGTTCTGACGAATACCGCGGTGGCCGAACTCGACCTTGCCCCTGGCCGTGCGGCGGTCGCTCTGGTCAATGCCTCTTCGGTCATGCTTTCTCCGACGGACGAGCCGCCGAAAATTTCGGCGCGCAACAAGATCGCGGGAACGGTGACAAGCCGTATCGACGGCGGCATCGATTCAGAAGTCGTTGTCGATATAGGCGGTGGCAAAACCATCACCGCGGTCATTACCTATGACGGCGCGGATGATCTCGAAATCAAGCCAGGTGTCAGGGTCTGGGCGATCTTCAATACGTCGAATGTGATCCTTGCCAGCGATTGAGAGGTAACGCAAAGCTGCGCTGCCTCCAAAGGAACGGTTCACAATGATCGGGGATCGGTAAAACCCTTAGATTTCATGGATGCGCTGCAGCCCGGCTCGATCTCGCCCCGACTTGCGCCTGCTGTGTCGGTGTCCGCTGAGGAGAGTTATGTACGTGGCGGTAACATCGCCGGTAATATCCGTAGAAGTGGTGGCCGAGATGGTCATAGTGCCACCCGTTGAAAATATAACAATCCGCTCCGCGCCGCTCCATATACATGCGAATTGTTCCCAGAGCCGAGGCGGGCTCACTCGCCGCGCTGAGCCAAATAACGACGCTCTAGAACCACCACTCCGGTTCTGTATTTGAAAAAATTCGTGAACATCAATAAGATTTCCTAATGATGAATGAATATAAATCTATAGATTAAATCTAGATATAAGTAAAGTCTTGTTTTAATCTATTCGTCCCGACCCAAAACCGGCGCTAACTCCTCCCTGTTCATGTGAAGCGCTTTTTTCCCGCGGTCATTCTTTATGATTGTTGGTATTGAGCGGAGTTCGTGTGGCTCAGACGCGCTGGCATGGCAGCGGTACCAGAACCTTGAGAAAAAGTGCCGCTTCATGGGTTGACCGGAAGAAAATGATCCGCTATGAGCCTTAATTCCCGCCTGACAGTGTGATTTGCGAAGCTCGCTGCGAGATCGCGAAAACATTCCTGTTTGGCATCCCGCAAGGGCCGGGCTCCACCGGACGCGGGATGACCCTCTTCCCGCCGCGCCATTTTCGCATTGCGCGGCCCCTATGGAGAATTAAGTCTTGGCTCGTATTGCAGGCGTCAATATTCCAACCAACAAACGCGTGATCATCGCGCTTCAGTATATTCACGGCATCGGCCCCAAGAAGGCGGAGGAGATCTGTGAGAAGGTCAAAATCCCTTCCGAGCGCCGTGTCGCTGAATTGACGGATGCGGAAGTTCTCCAGATTCGCGAAACGATCGATCGCGATTATATCGTGGAAGGCGATCTTCGCCGCGAAGTCGCGATCAATATCAAGCGTCTGATGGATCTCGGCTGTTATCGCGGCCTGCGCCATCGCCGGCAATTGCCGGTGCGCGGGCAGCGGACCCATACCAATGCGCGTACCCGCAAGGGTAAGGCGAAGCCCATCGCCGGCAAAAAGAAGTAATCGAGATTTCAAATCCCTAGCGCCTGGCATGACGGGCGCGCCTGAAGGACAAAATAATGGCAAAAGAGGCTACCCGCGTTCGCCGTCGCGAGCGCAAGAATATTGTTTCCGGCGTCGCGCATGTGAATTCGACCTTCAACAATACGATGATTACGATCACCGATGCACAGGGCAATACAATTTCCTGGTCATCTGCGGGAACAATGGGATTCAAGGGTTCGCGCAAATCCACTCCCTATGCGGCGCAGATGGCCGCCGAGGATTGCGCGCGCAAGGCAGCCGAACATGGAATGCGGACCCTGGAGGTCGAGGTCTCTGGGCCCGGTTCAGGCCGTGAATCGGCCTTGCGCGCTTTGCAGGCCGCGGGCTTCACGGTGACTTCAATTCGCGATGTAACGCCCATTCCGCATAATGGCTGCCGGCCGCGCAAGCGCCGGCGCGTGTAACACCAAGGGCCGCTGAGGGCGACACTTGGTTTTTTTACCGAATTTTTCGCTCATTCCGAAATGTGAGCGGAAAATTAGAGAGGGTCCAACGGTCGTTCCTATGACCGTTGGGACAGCGCACAGCTGACGACCGAGGGCAGCGGCCGCAGGGCATTGCGCAATGCTCTTTTGACGGGGACAAGGATGTGGACTGACCTGAGCGCTTGGCCATCGCTTCAGGTTAAGATTGCTCCAGGAAGCAAGCGGCACGGTTGCATGCCTTCGGGCGGCGACCCCGTGCCAACCTGACAAGGGCGGGGCAGCGGCCGGCCCTGCTTCGAAGAGAAGGCTGGCGTCTGAAAGGCGCCTTTGCATCAACGAAAGGTGCAGTCCGTGATTCAAAAGAACTGGCAAGAGCTCATCAAACCGAACAAGCTCGAAGTCGCGCCGGGCGATGATTCAAAACGCGTCGCGACGATTGTCGCCGGGCCGCTTGAGCGCGGCTTCGGCCTCACTTTGGGCAATTCGCTGCGCCGCATCCTGTTGTCGTCTCTGCAGGGGGCGGCTATTACCTCCGTCCATATCGACGGCGTGTTACATGAATTCTCCTCGATTCCCGGCGTGCGCGAGGATGTAACCGATATTGTCCTCAACATTAAGGATATCGGCATCAAGATGCAGGGCGATGGCCCTAAGCGCATGGTGCTCAAGAAGCAGGGTCCCGGCAAGGTCTTGGCCGGAGATATCGGGACGGTCGGCGATATTCAGGTCCTTAATCCCAATCTCGTGATTTGTACCCTCGACGAGGGCGCCGAAATCCGCATGGAATTCACCGTCAATACGGGCAAGGGCTATCTCGCGGCCGATCGCAACCGGGCCGAGGACGCGCCGATCGGCCTGATCCCCATCGACAGTCTCTACTCGCCGGTCAAGAAGGTGAGCTACCGCGTTGAAAATACGCGCGAAGGTCAGAACCTCGAATATGACAAGCTGACCTTGCAAGTCGAGACCAATGGGGCTCTCACCCCCGAGGACGCGGTCGCCTTTTCGGCGCGCATCCTGCAAGATCAGTTGAACGTTTTCGTCAATTTCGAGGAGCCACGCCGCGAAGAGGCAGCGCCTTCGATTCCCGAACTGGCCTTCAATCCCGCGCTTCTGAAGAAGGTGGACGAACTCGAATTGTCGGTCCGTTCGGCCAATTGCCTGAAGAATGACAATATCGTCTATATTGGCGATCTTATTCAGAAGACCGAAGCAGAAATGCTGCGCACCCCGAACTTCGGACGTAAGTCCTTGAATGAAATCAAGGAAGTTCTGGCGCAAATGGGCCTTCACCTCGGCATGGAAGTCACAGGCTGGCCGCCGGACAACATCGACGAGCTCGCAAAACGGTTCGAGGAACATTACTAATACCAAGTGTCGCCCCAGCCCTCATCCTGAGGAGGTCTGCAAGGCCGTCTCGAAGGACGAGGGCGGTTGTCACAAACACTGGACGTCATCCTTCGAGACGCCACTTCGTGGCTCCTCAGGATGAGGCGAGGCATGTAAGACAAGGGCCCAAACTTGATCTTGGCGATCGGTTTGGGCCATGATTATAGAGGGGCTTAGCAAAGCCAAAATGACGGCCGTACCTTGGCACGGCGGCCCGCATAATGAACGGAGAGAGCCATGTATCACGGTCGCGCGAAACGCCGCTTCAACCGCACGCACGAACATCGCAAGGCGATGTTCGCGAATTTGAGCCAGGCGCTCATCAAGCACGAGCAGATTGTGACGACGCTGCCAAAGGCGAAAGATCTGCGGCCCGTCGTCGAGAAGCTGGTGACGCTCGGTAAGCGTGGCGATCTTCATGCCCGGCGCCAGGCTATCGCGCAGATCAAGGATGTCGCCCTTGTCGGCAAGCTCTTTGAGGTGCTTGGCCCCCGTTACAAGGATCGGCATGGCGGCTATACGCGTGTGTTGAAGGCAGGCTTCCGCTATGGCGACAACGCACCTATGGCCGTGATCGAATTTGTCGATCGCGATGTTACTGCCAAGGGCAAGGATTCAGGCCCCGTCGAGGCTGAAGAAGGCGGCGAGGCAGCCTGATCGCGCCTTCGAGAGTTGCTCTCGGATTTCGGCAGCCATCGAAATGGCGAAAAGTAGAGAAATGTTCAGGGTTGCTTTTGCAACCGTGGGGTCAGGCGGCTTCAAAAGCGTGTGGAAGCTGGTTCGGAGCGATCCATGAACAAGAGTTTTCATTCGCGCCTTTGGGCTTTCGCGGCTCTGGGCGCGGTGCTTCTTGCAGCGCCGCTCGCGGCGGAGCCGGCGCGCCAGACGCCGGTTTCGCGGACCGAAGCCATCCTCTCCTTCGCCCCGGTCGTCAAGAAGGCGCAGCCAGCCGTCGTCAACGTCTATGCTTCGCGCACGGACCGGCGGCCGCGCAATCCCCTTTTCGATGACCCGGTCTTTCGCCGTTTCTTCGGCGAAGGCGGCAATGAGCGCCCCGGCGGGCCGACCGCACAATCGCTTGGATCGGGCGTTCTTGTCGATCCATCCGGCCTCGTCGTCACCAATTATCACGTCATCGACGGCATGACCGATGTGAAGGTTGCGCTCAGCGACAAGCGCGAGTTCGATGCGGATATCATCTTGCGCGATCAGCACACCGATCTCGCCGTTTTGCGGCTGAAGGGCGGAACGAATTTCCCGTATATGGAACTTGGCGATTCGGATACGCTCGAAGTTGGCGATTTGGTGCTTGCGATTGGCAATCCCTTCGGCGTCGGGCAGACGGTGACACAGGGCATTGTCTCGGCCCTGGCCCGCACCCAGGTTGGCACCTCGGACTTTGGTTTTTTCATCCAGACCGATGCGGCGATCAATCCGGGTAATTCCGGCGGTGCGCTCATCGATATGAATGCCCGGCTTGCGGGAATCAATTCGGCGATCTTTTCGCAGACCGGTAGCTCGATTGGAATCGGCTTCGCCATTCCGGTCAATATGGTCAAAATCGTCGTCGCGACCGCGAAGGGCGGCGGCAAGCAGGTTCGCCGTCCCTGGCTCGGTGCGAGCCTCCAGAGCGTTTCGAAGGAAATCGCCGAATCGCTTGGCGTGGATCGCCCTTCTGGCGCGCTCGTCGCGGATATATCCAGCAAAAGCCCGGCGGAGGATGCGGGACTGAAACGCGGCGATCTCATCACCCGGATCGATGGGCAAGATGTCGATGATCCCGAAGGCCTTGGCTTTCGACTGGCGACCAAGGCTCTTGGCGGTGCGGCGGCAATCTCGGTGCTCCGGGACGGCAAGCCGGTCAACCTCACGCTCAAACTTATTGCGCCGCCGGAAATGCCCGCGCGCGATCCGATCAAACTCAGCGGCCAATCACCATTCTCCGGTGCGACGATTATTAATCTCTCTCCGGCCGTCTTGGAGGAATTTTCAGTTCGTGGCGTCAGCGAAGGCGTTGTCATCAGCGAGGTCGAAGAAGGTTCACCCGCTGCTGCCGTGAATTTTCAAAAAGGCGATGTCATCCTCGCGGTGAACGGCAGCAAGGTTACGTCAACGCATGACCTCCAGAGGGCCACGGGCGGCGGCAGGCACTATTATTGGAAGTTGACGATCGACCGGGGTGGCGAAGTGATTACCACGGTCATAGGCGGTTAAGCGTTTCGCTATTGCGCGGCCTGGACACTCGGGCCTTTTTCGGCCCGCCTTGGTTGCAATCCCGGACTTCGCCGCTGGACTTCCCTTGCAGCATGGCCCAGATTCATGGGCTATGTCTGATCTCTTCACCGCCGCGGGTCTTGAAAAAAATGCGCCGCATCCCCTCGCCGATCGCATGCGCCCGGCGGAGCTTGGGCAGGTGGTTGGGCAGGATCACCTGCTCGGACCAAATGGCGCGCTGACCCGGCTCATCCAATCCGGATCGCTTGGCAGCATGATTTTCTGGGGACCGCCCGGCACAGGCAAGACGACCGTGGCGCGGCTTCTGGCACACGAGACCAAGTTCACCTTCGTCCAGATCTCGGCCATTTTTTCCGGTGTTGCCGAACTCAAGAAACTATTCGATGAGGCGCGGGGCAGGCGCCGGGCCGGGCAGGGGACCCTGCTCTTTGTCGATGAGATCCATCGTTTCAATCGGACCCAGCAGGACAGCTTTCTCCCCGTGATGGAGGACGGTACTGTAACCTTGATTGGGGCAACAACTGAAAATCCGAGTTTCGAACTCAACGCGTCGCTTCTGTCCCGCGCGCGGGTGTTGGTCTTCCGGCCTCTTGATGGGGAAGCGATCGAGAAATTGCTGGCTCGCGCGGAGGCCGTCGAGGGCAGATCCCTGCCGCTTGATGAGGAGGCGCGTGCTGCCCTGGTCCGGATGGCCGATGGCGACGGGCGTGCCGCTCTGACGCTCGCCGAGGAAATCTGGCGCGCGCCGGAGCCGCCCGAACCTTTAGACACCGCACGTCTCGTCGAGATCGTACAGCGGCGCGCGCCGATCTACGACAAGGCGCAGGAGGGCCATTACAATCTGATCAGTGCCTTGCACAAGTCGGTGCGCGGCTCGGATCCAGATGCCGCGCTCTATTATCTCGCGCGCATGTTCGATGGCGGCGAGGATCCTCTGTTCATCGCAAGGCGCGTCGTGCGCATGGCGGTAGAGGATATCGGTCTTGCCGATCCGCAGGCGCTCGTCATCGCCACAGCCGCCAAGGATGCTTACGATTTCCTGGGTTCACCCGAAGGCGAACTTGCGATTGCGGAAGCGGTGATTTATGTCGCCACGGCGCCGAAGTCGAATGCCGCCTACCTTGCTTTCAAGCGCGCGGCCGCGCTTGCCAAAGAGCACGGCTCCTTGATGCCTCCCAAGGTGATCCTGAACGCGCCGACGAAGCTGATGAAACGCGAAGGCTATGGCTCAGGCTATGCCTATGACCATGACGAGCCGGAGGCTTTTTCCGGTCAGAATTATTGGCCCGAGGCGCTCGGCCGGCAAAAGGTCTATACGCCCGCCAATCGTGGCTTCGAGCGTGAGATCGCCAAGCGGCTCGACTATTGGACGAAGCTCAGGAAAGAGCGCGAGGGCGGCGCGTGAAGATCACGACGTGATCGGCGCTTCGAACTCCAGGCCACGTGTTTTGGCGGAATAGTACGAGGCATTGTTCTTACCGGCACAGGCATCGCGAGCGAAGTTGATGAGATGATGCGCGACGAGGCCGACCCTGATGACCGGCTCGATTTTTCCGCGCAGCAGGCAAAACAGAGTGAAGTTCCAGAAGGTCGCCCGGTAGTCGCCGCGTATGCCAAGGTTCCAGACGATCTTGGCGAGGAAGTGCATGCCTTTTTTGATGTTGCGCGGGGAGAGACGCTGCCGGCTCCACGGACGTCTGAGCTTATTGGCATAAGTCGCACGCATCTGGTGCTTGTAGCGGGCAAACAGCGGTGCTGGCTGATAGGCCTTGTCCATGCACTCGCGCCACATGGCAAGGACCTGCTCGTAAGGGAGTTTGAAGGCGACATTTGACTCGAGATTGGTATCGTCGAGCAGCCGCTGCTCCTGTTCGAGCCGATCCCACAAAGGCGTGCGCGGCAGGGCTTGCAGCAGATTGATCGTGAGCATCGGGATCTGCGACTGCTCGATGAAATCGAGAAGATTGCGCCCTGTGTCCGGTGTATCCGTGTCGAGGCCGAGAATAATGCCGGAAACAACCTCCATCCCAAAGCTATTAATGGTGCGGACCGCATCGAGGATCGGAAGCGCGATATTATGCGCCTTGTCGATCGCTTTCAAAGCAACGGGTTCCGGCGTCTCTATGCCGCAAAAGATCGTCTCGAAAGCGGCCTCGCGCATCAGCGCCAGGATCTCCGGCGACCGTGCGATGTTGAGGGTTGCCTCGCAGGAGAAGGCGATCGGGTATCCATTGCGTTTTTGCCAGGCGATGAGATGGGGCAAAAGTTCGCGCAAGGCGCGCCGGTTCGCGACGAGATTGTCATCGACGAAATAGACGGAACCGACAACCCCGCAAGCGATCAGCTGGTCGAGTTCGGCAGTGATCTGCTCAGGTGTTTTGAGGCGCGCGACTCGTCCATAAAGGCCCGGAATATCGCAGAATTCGCAAGTATAGGGGCAGCCGCTGGAAAACTGGATGCTGCCAAGAAAATATTTGTCGATCCTCGCAAGTTCATAGGCAGGTGCGGGGAAATCGCAGAGGTCGCGGCGCGTGGCGGTTGTCAGGATGATCTGCCGGGGAGGCCGCGACACGTCTTTCGCCAGAATGGCGATCAACTCGTCGGTGGCATCGCCAAGTTCACCCACATGCAGATAGTCGAAATTCGGATAATATTCGGGGCAGGCCGAAACGGACGGTCCGCCGAGGACCACCGGTTTGTCTTTCGCATGGGCGCGGCGGCGAATATCTTCAATCTGCTGGCGCTGAATATGCATTCCGCTGACGAAAACGGCATCGGCCCAGGCGAAATCCTCATCGCTCGCAGGGGCCATGTTTTCGTCGATGAAACGAACCTCCCAGCTCTTCGGAAGCACTGCGGCTATGACGAGAAGTCCCTGCGGCGGCATGAAGGCCGAAACGCCATCGGTGAGCTCATAGGCATATTCGAAGGTACCAAACGAGGGCACATAGTGCGGAAAAACACAAAGGATTCGCCGCCTGGGAGGATCGAAAGGCTGGCCGCTGTCGGTCGAATCCCAGTTGGAGGACATGTCTTTCCGCCGCATTTAAGCAATTTGCCGACTCACCGGCGTTGCCAGCGTATCGCCTTCGCTATGGAAGTAAAGCGGGTGCGCGCGCACCGCTCGTCGCCCGCGAAACAGCCTCCCGCTGTTGCCGCAGGCCTCGATTTGCCAATCAAATCTCCCAGCCAATCAGCGCATCGAGCGAATAACGGCCGCCGCCGCGAATGACGAATGAGAGGGCCAGGATGCCCCACATGAGCGGGTATTCAAATCCGCCATCGGTCCAGAAGAAGCCCTTCGCCAAATGGACCTGGATCACGGCGACGGTCATCATGCCGACGACCAAGGCTGCGGCCGCCCGGGTGGCGAAGCCGAGGGCGAGCGCGAGACCGCCAAAGAACTCGATCAGACCGGTGAGCAGGGCCATTTGCGGGGGAAGTCCGAGCTTTGACGCGAAGAACTGCCCCGTGGCTTCGAGGCCATAGCCGCCGAACCAGCCGAACAGTTTCTGGGCACCATGCGGCATCAGGAAGAGGCCCGTCGTGACGCGAACCAGCGGTTCGGCATAAGGCGACAACGCCTTTGTAATGGAAGCGAGAGCGGGAACAATGGGCTTCGCGGAAACAGCAGGAGAAAGAGACATGGGAAACCTCGTGACTGATGAGATTCGAGCGGCCCTTAGACCAAGGGCCGCGAGGAGCGGCTTTTCATTAAGCCGCATCGACAAGTACGAGTTCCGAATCTTCAAGGGCGGTGACCTTGATGATCGCCTCCTTCTGGATCGCGGCGCCGTCGCGGGCGTCGATACGGACGCCGTTGACTTCGACGGCACCTTTTGCCGGAACGAGATAACCGCTGCGCTCATTGCCGAGCTGATATTCGGTCGTCTCGCCTGCCTTCAGCGTCGCGCCGAGCACCCGCGCGTCAGTGCGGATCGGCAAGGCATCGGCGTCGTTCTCAAACCCGCTCGCCAGGGTCACGAAGCGGCCGGAGCGTTCGCCCTTGGGGAAAGGTTTGCTGCCCCAGGAGGGCTCGCCGCCGCGGCGTTTGGGCTCGATCCAGATCTGGAAGAGCCGGGTGGCTTCGGGCTCCAGATTATATTCCGAGTGGCGGATGCCCGAACCCGCGCTCATCACCTGGACGTCGCCGGCTTCAGTGCGGCCCTTATTGCCAAGGCTGTCCTGGTGCGTGATCGCACCTTCGCGGACATAGGTGATGATTTCCATATCCGCGTGCGGGTGGGGAGGAAACCCTGTGTTGGAAGCAATTTCGTCGTCGTTCCAGACCCGCAGCGCGCCCCAGCCCATCCGCTTGGGATCATAATAATTGGCAAATGAGAAATGGTGTTTGGCCTTGAGCCAGCCGTGATTCTCACCGCCGAGACTCGTGAACGATCTGCGCTCAATCATTATCTTTCCCTCCGCGCCGAAGGATCGGCGCTCTTTGAATGACGCAAAGATAAGAGATAGGATTGGCATATAAATAGAAACTTCGGAAATCCATCGTTTCTGAAATTGTGCACGAAAATGTCCAAGTTGCCGGATCTTGAAGCCCTGGCGATCTTCGCCAAAGTGGTGGAATTGCGTTCCTTCGCGGCGGCTGCCGCCGATCTCTGCGCGTCCAAGGCGACGGTCTCCAAGGCGATCAGCCGGCTGGAGACGCGGCTGGGCACGCGCCTCTTCAATAGAACATCACGCCGTCTGGCGCTGACCGACGCGGGCCGGCTGCTCGTCGAACGCGCTGCCCGCGTCCTTACCGAGGGTGAGGCGGCAGAAAGAGAGGCCTTGGAGCAAACCAGCGTGCCGCGCGGCCTCGTGCGTCTGGCGGTGCCCATGTCATTCGGCCTCAGCGAAATTGGCCCGGTGTTGCCGGAGTTCCTGGCGGAGTTCCCCGAGGTCTCGATCGAGTTGAACCTGAGCGACGCGGTCACCGACCTGATTGGGGCGGGATTCGACATGGCCCTGCGCATCGCGGCGCTGCCGGATTCCTCCCTGATTGCGCGCCGGCTCTGCGCCGTGCCTCGTTTCCTCGTCGGAGCACCGGCCTATTTCGAGAAACATGGGCGGCCAACCCATCCCTCGCAGCTCGCAGGGCATGTTTGTCTCGGTTATTCCTATCTGCCCAATCCGGGGGTCTGGCGCTTTGTGAATGCTGGAGGCGAGGAAGCCAGCGTGCGGACAATCGGGCCCTTGCGGGCCAATAATGCCGATGTGCTGACACCAGCCCTCCTCGCGGGCCTCGGTCTTGCGGTTCAGCCGGAATTTATTATCCGTCATGCTCTCGCTGACGGGCGGCTTGAGGCCGTGATGACGGATTGGAGTCCGCCCCCCATCGCCTTGCATCTCGTGATGCCGCCAGGTGGACCGCATCCCGCGCGTGTCGAGGCGCTTGCCGCCTTTTTGGCCCGCCGCTTCAGCCGCGCGCGGCAACCGGCTTCCCGAACTGCTTCGTAGGCGGCCAAAATAGTGCTCGGGAAAAATGTGGCCGGTTGGTTAACCAAGCACCAGAGTTTCTGTCATCGAGCCGCAATACTGCACAAATAGGTATTCGCCCTGTATCGCTTCATTAAAGCGAGAAGGGAAATTTTATGTTGCAAAAACTACTTTCCAGCGTCGCACTGGGCGCTGTCTGTTTGAGCATGGCGCTTGCCAATCCCGCGATTTCCAGGGCGGACGGATTGAAAAGCGGCGATGTCAAGCACGTTCTCTTGATCAGCATCGACGGCATGCACGCGCTCGACTTCGCCAATTGCGCGAATGGGATCGCCGGGATCGACAACGGCGCATCTTATTGCCCCCACCTCGCGGCTCTTGCCGGCCACGGCGTCACCTATACCCAGACTTCGACCTCACGGCCGTCGGATTCCTTCCCGGGCCTGACTGCGCTTGTGACGGGCGGCTCGCCCCGCTCGACTGGCGCTTTCTATGATGTGGCCTATGACCGCTCGCTCTCCCCGCCGAAGCAAACCACACCCTATGGCATTGTTGGCGGTCCCGGACTTTGCCCGAGCGTGGTCGGCACGCAGACCGGCTTCGATGAGGAGATCGACATTGACCTGACGAAGATCGACGCGGGCGGCGGTATTAATCCCGATTACCTGCCGCGCGATCCCAAGAATGGTTGCGCTCCCGTTTATCCACATCAGTTCATCCGGGTGAACACCCTGTTTGAGGTGGTCAAGGCCGCCGGCGGCTATACTGCCTGGTCGGACAAGCATCAGTCCTATGAACTCGTCAAGGGCCAGAGCGGGCGCGGCGTCGATGACTTCTACGCCCCCGAGATCAACTCTATTCCTGTGGCGCTGCCGCAGGTCAAGCTCTTGGCCTGCAGCCCGCTGCCGGATCAGACGGCGGTCTCTTCGAGCAATGCCTGGACCGATAGTTTTGCCAATATCAAGTGCTATGACAGCCTCAAGGTCCAGGCTATTCTCAATGAGATCGAAGGTCTCAATCACGAAGGCACTGAGCGGCGGCGCGTGCCGAACGTGTTCGGCATGAACTTTCAGGCGGTCAGCGTCGGCGAGAAACTGCACGAGAAGGCGACCGGCCTGACGGGCGGCTATCTGGATGCGGTAGGCACGCCGAGCGCGCCGCTCGTCGATGAGATCAAATTCGTCGATTCATCGATCGGCAAGATGGTGGCCGAATTGAAACGGCGCGGGCTCTATGACTCGACGGCGATTATCATCAGCGCCAAGCATGGCCAATCGCCGATTGATCCCAAGCGCGTGTTGCGCATTCCCGCCGATGCGCCCAACGACCAGCCGCCTTCAGCGGTGCTCGGATCGGCCGTCGTGCAGGCGCTTGAAGACGACATTTCGCTGCTCTGGCTCGCGGATAATAGTCCGGCTGCAACGGAAAACGCCGTGGCCGCACTTCAAGCCAACGCAGCCACGATCGGCGCCGATGGCGGCGAGTTCTTCTATGGCCGCAACCTTGCGCTGATGTACAATGATCCGTCCGTCGATCCGCGCACGCCCAACGTCATTGTGGCGCCCAATGTCGGCGTGGTTTACACCGGCGGAACGAAGAAGCTCGCCGAACATGGCGGCTTTGCCCACGACGATACGAACGTAATGATACTGGTGTCCAATCCGTCGATCGTGAGCGCCACCATCAATGCTCCGGTCGTCACGGCGCAGATTGCGCCCACGATCCTGCGCCTGCTTGGCCTTGATCCCCAGGCTCTCATCGCCGTGCAGAAGGAAGGAACTCAAGACCTGCCGGGGATCCTGATCGAGCGCCCTTACTGAAATAATGGACATTAGTCCTGGATGAAAGTGGTGTCCCCGGAAGCGGGGGCACCATTTGCATTTGAGAATTTTATTTTTCCAGTGATCGATCCCAGCAGATAATTTATGAGGTTTCGAGGTAACGGATTTTCGCGAACAATGTTCCGGCAACGCCTTGTTGTTTTGTCTGCAACGATCTCGGCTGATCATCGGCATTGCGAGCCGTTACACTTGACCTATCGCGCTTAAAAATTTTCAGGTTCAGGCCAAGCTCGCGCAAATGTTTCGCTGGCTTCTTTGACCCACATCAAGGTATTCGATGGGTCTTCATTCATTTGTGTGAGTTCGCGCCCCTCGAAGGGACTCGTTGAACGGAGGACTGCAATGAATGCGTCCGATATCATGACGACAGAAGTCGTTTCTGTAGGACCGGACACGCCGCTATCCGATGTCATCAAGACACTCCTCGATAACAGGATCAGTGCCGTACCCGTCGTTGAAGGTGGCACAATCATTGGAATCATAAGCGAGGGCGACCTTTTGCGCCGGACCGAGATCGGCACCGAGCATAAGTGGTCGCGATGGCTCGAACTTGCGACCTCAAGTGACGATCTGGCTGCAGACTATGTCAAAACCCACGGCCGCAGCGCCAGAGACGTGATGATACAACCGGTGATCACGGTGCGGGTGGATACCCCGATCACAGAAATCGCGGATCTTCTGGAGTCGCGCATGATCAAGCGCGTCTTCGTCGTGCGGGACGGGCAACTTGTTGGCATAGTGAGCCGCGCCAACTTGATCCAGGCTGTGGCGAGCAGCAAGACCCCTGCGATCGAGTCAAGCCTCACCAATGATCGCCAGATCCGCGATACATTGCTGAACGAGCTGCGCCGCTACAGGTGGGCCGCATGGCCGACGGAAGCCAATATCATTGTGAACAATGGCGAGGTCCATCTCTGGGGCCGCATCCGGTCGGAAGAAGAACGAAAAGCCATGCTCGTCGCGGCCAGGAACACGCCCGGAGTTTGCGGCGTCGAAGACCATATGGAATATCCGCAGAGCTATCTTGTTTTCTAAGCAGAGGGGGAAAGAACCTCCCTTCACATAGCGCCTATATATTTGTGTTGAAGCGCCTGCTTGAACAGGATGGACGCCGGGGGAGGGAGGAGCGGCATGAACTGGAGACGCATTGCGATCCAGGTTGCGCTTGTCGTCGCCGGCATAATCGCGCTTTCGCGTATCAGAGACTTTGTTGTCGACTGGCTGTGGTTTTCCTCGATCGGCTACGCCAATGTTTTCTGGACGACCTTCGCCGCCAAGGCCGTCCTCTTCCTGGCTGTCTTCACTGCGTCGGCGGGATTGGTCTGGCTGTCGGGACGGCTGGCGCTCCGCTTTGCGGGCCGGCATTCATTTTGGCCCGCAGGCGGAACCTTTGCGGCGTGGCAGCCGGAAACCTTGCCCGTTCTTGCTGGTCAAGGACCCCCGCAGTTCCCCTGGCGCACTGTCATCGCGGGCGTAGCCATCCTTTTCGGGCTGCTCACAGCTTCGGGCGAAATCTCGAATTGGAGCGTGGCGCTTCGCTTTCTCCATCAGGCGCCGTATGGCGAGCCCGATCCAGTATTCGGCCAGGATATCGGCTTCTATCTCTTCTCCCTGCCTGCCTATGTCGCGCTCAAGAACTGGCTGGTGCTGCTCCTTAGCGCCAGCGCGGTCATCGCGGGTGTGATCTATTCGGTGTGTGGTGACATTGCCCTTGATAAGCCGCCGCTGCGCATTTCATCCGCCGCCATCGCCCATGCTTCGGTGCTGCTCGCGCTCTTCTTCGCCGTCAAGGCCTGGGCCTATGGTCTCGATCGCTTCCTGTTGCTGTATGGCGACAACGGCATTGTTGTTGGCGCCAGCTACACCGACCTGCATGTCAACCTGCCGGTGCTGCGTCTGCTCATCGCATTGGCGATCGCGGCTTCCATCGCCTGTGTGGCCAATCTGCGTTGGCTGAACTTCCAGATTCCTGTTGCAGCCGTGGCTGCATTATTTGTCAGCTCGGTTCTTTTGTCCCTCATCTTTCCAGCCCTTTTCGAGCGCTTCTATGTGAAGCCAAGCGAGCTGGAGCTCGAGACGCCCTATATCGCGCGCAACATCGCGCTGACGCGGGAGGCCTATAATCTACAGCAGATCACGGTGAAGCCGTTTCAGGTAGAGCAAGGGTTGAGCTTCGCCTCGCTCCAGGCCAATCGCGCGACGGTCGACAACATCCGCCTCTGGGACTGGCGGCCGCTGATCGATACTTACGCGCAGCTGCAGGAGATCAGAACCTATTACAAGTTCCTCGACATGGATATCGACCGCTATTGGCTCGGCGATACCTATCAGCAAGTCATGTTGTCGGCGCGCGAACTGGAGCCCGCGCTGCTGCCCGCCAATGCGCAGACCTGGGTCAACCTGCATCTCATCTTCACCCATGGCAATGGGGTGGTGATGTCGCCCGTGACGCGCAAATCGTCGGAAGGCTTGCCGATCTTCACCCTCAAGGACATCCCGCCGGTCGAAAGCGGGGGGCCCGCCATTCGCGAGCCACGGCTTTATTTCGGGCAAGGCGGCGCGGACTATGTGATCGTCAGGGGCAGCACGCCAGAGTTCGATTATCCCAAGGGGAACGACAACGTCTATGCCACCTATGACGGCGCCGATGGCGTCTCCATCGGCAACATGATGCTGCGCAGCCTGTTTGCCTGGTATTACGACGACCCGAACATTATCCTCACCGGCTACACGACCGGCGAGAGCCGGATTCTTTTCCATCGCAACATCAAGGACAGGGTGCGGATGATCGCTCCCTTCCTGAGCCTCGATCAGGACCCCTATGTCGTTGTAAGCGAGGGGCGGCTCTTCTGGATACAGGATGCCTACACCACCAGCCAATGGTTCCCTTATGCCCAACCGCAGACGAACAGCGATACCAATTACATCCGCAATGCGGTCAAGGTGGTGATCGACGCCTATAATGGCACGGTCGCCTTCTACATTAGCGATCCCGCCGATCCCATCATCCAAACCTACCAGCGCATTTTTCCTGGCCTGTTCAAGCCGCTGGCGGATATGCCGAAAGACCTGCAGCAGCATATCCGCTACCCAGAGGATCTCTTCGCGATTCAGGCACAGCTCTATCGCGCCTATCACATGGAGGCTCCCGAAGTTTTCTATAATCGTGAGGATCTCTGGCAGTTTCCGCGTCAGCCCGCGAGCATCGACGGCGTCAAGAGCGGAGAGGAGCTGCGCATGGCCCCTTACTACATGATCATGCGGCTTCCCGGCGAGGCGCGTGCCGAGTTTGTCTTGATGCTGCCGATGGTGCCGAGCCATCGCGAGAACATGATCGCCTGGCTCGCGGCGCGCTGCGATCCGCCTGATTATGGCAAGCTCATCGTCTATGAATTCTCGAAAGCGCAACTGGTTTACGGGCCGTTCCAGATCGAGGCGCGCATTCAGCAGAACACCGATATTTCGCAGCAGATCTCTTTGTGGAACCAGATGGGCTCGCGCGTCATTCGCGGCCATCTTCTTGTGGTCCCGATCGAAAACTCGATCCTTTATGTCTCGCCCCTCTACCTGCGCGCGGAATCGGGGCAATTGCCTGAGCTGAAGCGGGTGATCGCGGCCTATGGCGATCGCGTGGTGATGGAAGAGACGCTGGGCGCGGCCTTGGCGGCGCTGTTCAAGGAGATGGCTCCCGCGCCAGCCCAAGCCTCAGAGGCGGGCAGTGCGGAGGCTCGCGCGGCGCTCGATCATTATGACCGCGCCATCGCGCGGTTGAAGGCGGGAGACTGGAGCGGCTTTGGCGCGGAACTCGATGCACTCCGGCCGCTACTCGAAGAGCTCGGCGGACGTTCCGGGGAGCGTTAGCGTCGTCGCGGAACGGCGGTATGCCAAGGGTCGCAAAGCGCGCCCTTCAGGAAGGGAGAAGGCCGAAATGCAAAGGCTTCGGCTCTTTCGCGGGCTCATCGCAGAACTCAAAAAGGCTCTTGAACCTTCATCACAAGCACCATTGTGCTTTTATCTGGAAGGCCAGCCCTTTCTTGATGAGCCTTATTATTTCTCCACACCAGAACTTGGAGAGGTCTGTCTCCTGAACGGAGTGTCATTCGCCACCGATGACAATCTTGGAACCCAGATATCAATCGAGGATCGGCCAGGGCTCGCCGCCGCCGTGCAGGCCGTAACCTTGCAGGAGTCCGAACAATCGGAGCCTGGCGCCGTGCCTCCGAGCAAGTGGAGGCTCTATCGCGCCGGCGCGAATGTTCGGATTCCGGATTGACGGAAGAATGCGCTATTGGAAGGCCACGTTCAAGATTTCGTAGCTCTTGCCGCCGCCGGGCGTATTCACCTCGACCGAATCGCCAATTTTCTTGCCGATCAAGGCGCGTGCGGTCGGCGAGGTGATGGAGACCTTTCCGGCCTTCACATCCGCCTCGCTCTCGCCGACGATCTGATAGATTTTTTTCTCTTCTGTATCCTCATCGACAAGCGTCACCGTGGCGCCGAACATGATCGTCGTGCCAGATAGTTTCGAGACGTCAATGACTTCGGCGCGCGAAAGCTTGTCCTCAAGCTCGGCGATCCGCCCCTCGTTCAAGGATTGCGCTTCCTTCGCCGAGTGATATTCGGCATTTTCGGACAAATCGCCATGCGAGCGTGCTTCGGCAATCGCCTGGATTATGCGGGGACGCTCTTCCTGCTGCCGCCGTTTCAACTCCTTTTCGAGGGCGCTATAGCCGCCCGCCGTCATGGGGATTTTGTCCATCGTTATCTCTTTCAAGTCTTAACGTTTCGGCCGCTCGTCTCGCCGGTTTCAAGAAAAATTTCTAACGGCCGTTCTCATGACCGTTGGCATAACAGACACCTTCCCAGAAACGATCGCAAGTGCCCCGCTTTCCGTGAATAGGACCAGAAGCGGCTGCGGTTTCCGGGGAAACAGGAAAATACCTAGCCCCTCTGGCAAATCGATCTACGCGATTTGCCAGATTGTCGTATGCTCGAACGACGAACCGGAGGCTCAGGCGAAATAGTCCTGGAGCGCGCGGACTTCAAGATCGCCGGCCACATAGGCACGAATTCCCTGCGCGGCGGCGATCGCTCCGGCTAGAGTGGTATAATAAGGAACTTTATGCAAGAGCGCGGCCCGCCGCAGGGAGCGCGAATCGGCGAGGGCCTGGGCTCCCTCTGTTGTATTCAAAACGAGCTGGATCCCGCCATTCTTGATCGCATCGACGACATGGGGTCGGCCTTCCGAGACCTTGTTGATACGCTGTGCCGGGATGCCTTCAGCTTGGAGATAGCGCGCGGTCCCGCCCGTCGCACAGATCTTGAAGCCGAGCCCGACCAGCAACTTGATGCTTTCCAGCACCCTCGGCTTATCGTCGTCGCGAACAGAGATGAAGACGGTGCCGGTTGTCGGCACGATGGTGCCGCCGCCGAGCTGGCTCTTGGCGAAGGCGATTTCGAACGAGCGATCGAGACCCATGACCTCGCCGGTCGAGCGCATTTCCGGCCCGAGCACCGTATCGACACCGGGGAAGCGGGCGAAGGGGAAAACGGCTTCCTTGACGCCGACATGGCCGCCGCGCATGGGCTTCAGGCCGAAGCTCGCAAGGCTCTCGCCCGCCATGATTCGCGAGGCAATCTTGGCGATGGGCTGACCTATGACCTTGGCGACAAAGGGCACCGTGCGCGCCGCGCGCGGATTGACTTCGAGCACGTAGATCTCATCATCCTTCAGGGCGTATTGCACATTCATCAGCCCCCCGACGGCAAGCGCCAGGGCGAGCTTGCGGGTCTCCTCCTCGAGCTCATGGATCTTTTCATCGCTGAGCGAGCGTGGCGGCAGGGAACAGGCGCTATCTCCCGAATGGATGCCAGCCTCCTCGATATGTTCCATGATGCCGCAGATGAACACGTCCTTTCCGTCGCAAAGCGCATCGACATCGACCTCGATGGCATCCGACAGATAGCGGTCGAAGAGCAGCGGATTCTTGCCGAGCACCGTATTGATCTGGCCCGTCTTGTCGTTTGGATAACGCGCCTTGACCTCGGAGGGCACGAGACCCGGCAGGGTGCCGAGCAGGTAATCGTCGAAGGCGGCATTGTCGCGGATGATTGCCATGGCCCGTCCGCCCAGCACATAGGAGGGGCGCACGACAAGCGGGAGGCCAAGATCGGCCGCGACAAGCCGCGATTGCTCGACCGAATAGGCAATGCCGTTCATGGGCTGTTTCAGCCCGAGCTTGTCGAGAAGCCGCTTGAAACGGTCGCGATCCTCGGCGAGATCAATCGAATCGACCGAGGTGCCGAGAATCGGGATGCTGGCCTTTGCCAGCCGATGCGCAAGCTTGAGGGGCGTCTGCCCGCCAAATTGTACGATCGCGCCTTTGAGGGTTCCGGCCTTTCTTTCCTGCCGCAAAATTTCGAGCACGTCCTCGCCGGTGAGCGGTTCGAAATAGAGCCGGTCCGACGTGTCGTAATCGGTTGAAACGGTTTCCGGATTGCAATTGATCATGATGGTTTCGAAGCCTGCTTCACGCAAGGCAAAGCTCGCGTGGCAGCAGCAATAATCGAACTCGATGCCCTGGCCGATGCGGTTCGGGCCGCCGCCTAAAATCACCACCTTGTCGCGCGGGCTTGGGCGCGCCTCGCAGGCCAGCTCGCCAGCAAAAGGCGCTGCATAAGTCGAGTACATATAGGCCGTGGGCGAGGAAAATTCCGCCGCGCATGTGTCGATCCTTTTATAGACCGGATGCACATCGAGGCTTTGGCGCAATTCCGTCACTTCGGAGGTGCGCAGATGAGCGAGCGCGGCGAGCCTCGCGTCCGAGAATCCGGCGGCCTTCAGGAGCCGCAGATTGACGGCATCACGCGGCAGTCCATGCGCCCGCACTTTCGCTTCGAGCGCAAGGATCTCTTGCAGGCGCTCGATAAACCAGGGGTCGATCCGGCAGGCGTCATGGATCTCGTCCTTTGTCATGCCTTCGCGCAGCGCCTGCGCAACGATGAGCAGACGGTCGGGCGTCGGGCGCCCCAATGCGCCGCGCAGGATGTTCTTGTCGTCGCCAAGGCCAAGCCCCTCGATGGCGATCTCGTCGAGGCCATCAAGACCCGTGTCGAGCGAGCGCAACGCCTTTTGCAGGCTTTCGGCAAAGGTCCGGCCGATCGCC
>DASQCU010000382.1:0-3396 GCA_035634575.1 Beijerinckia sp. | reverse complement strand
TCGGGATTGCCGAAATTCAGATTGTCGGTGACGGCAAGGGGTAGAGCCCCAACAGAAGTGAGATTGCGCCAGGCCTCGGCCACCGCCTGTTTGCCGCCCTCATAGGGGTCGGCCTCGCAATAGCGTTGCGAGACATCGGTGGTGAGAGCGAGGCCCTTGGGTCCGTCGCCGATCCGGATGACGGCGGCATCGCCTCCCGGTCCTTGCGCCGTATTGCCAAGGATCAGGCTGTCATATTGCTCATAGATCCAGCGTTTGGAGCAAAGATCGGGAGAGCCCATGAGCCTGATGAGGGCCTCGGCATTCGAGATTGGCGCGATGACTTCCGCCGGGTCGATTTTCGGCGGCTTGATGCCTGCCACATGCGGGCGGTCATAGACCGGCGCCTCGTCGCCAAGTTCCTTGATCGGCAGATCGGCCTTGACCTCGCCTTGGTGTTTCACGACGAAACGCAGCGTGTCGGTAGTCTTGCCGATGATCGCGAAATCAAGACCCCATTTACGGAAAATCTCCTCCGCTCCGGCCTCCTTCTCCGGATCGAGCACCATGAGCATCCGCTCCTGGCTTTCCGAGAGCATCATTTCATAGGCCGTCATTCCGGTCTCGCGGCAGGGCACCGCATCGAGATCGAGCTCGATCCCGAGATTGCCCTTGGCGCCCATTTCGACCGCCGAGGAGGTGAGCCCCGCCGCGCCCATGTCCTGGATCGCGATGACCGCCCCCGTCTGCATGAGTTCGAGACAGGCTTCGAGAAGCAGCTTTTCGGCGAAAGGATCGCCCACCTGAACCGTCGGGCGTTTTTCATGCGCATCGGCCTCGAACGAGGCCGAGGCCATGGTCGCCCCATGAATGCCGTCGCGGCCTGTCTTCGAGCCGAGATAGACGATCGGATTGCCGACCCCCGTCGCCTTTGCGTAAAAAATCTCGTCCGTTTTCGCGATGCCGACCGCCATCGCATTGACGAGAATATTGCCGTCATAGCGGGTGTGAAAATTCGTCGAGCCGCTGACCGTTGGCACGCCGAAACTATTGCCATAGGAGCCGATGCCGGAGGCCACGCCTGCCACGAGATGGCGCGTCAGCGGATGCTCCGGCGCACCGAACCGCAAAAGATTGAGGCAGGCGACGGGCCGCGCCCCCATGGTGAACACATCGCGCAAAATGCCGCCGACGCCAGTGGCCGCGCCTTGATGCGGCTCGATGAAGGAGGGGTGGTTATGGCTCTCCATCTTGAAGATGCAGGCCTCGCCATCGCCAATGTCGATGACCCCGGCGTTTTCGCCGGGACCCTGGATCACCCAGGGCGCCTTGACTGGCAATTTTCGCAGGTGGATGCGCGAGGATTTATAGGAACAATGTTCGTTCCACATGGCCGAGAAAATGCCGAGTTCGGTGAAGCTCGGCGCGCGCCCGATCAGGCTCAGGATGCGCTGATATTCATCGGGCTTCAGCCCATGCGCGGCGATGAGATCCGGGGTGATTTCGAGTTCGGTCTGGCTCACGATCGTTTCAAGCTGCGTTATGACCAGGAGTGTTGAAGAGGGCCAGACTTTCGAATAGCCCGCAGCCATCCGTTCCGCCCATCATTGGGTCGATCAGATTTTCCGGATGCGGCATCAGGCCCAGAACGTTGAACCTTTCCGAATAGATCCCGGCAATATTATTAATCGAGCCATTCGGATTGGCTTGGCCGTCGAGATTGCCGCTCTCGTCGCAATAGCGGAAGGCGACGCGGCCTTCCGCCTCGATCCGGCGGATCGTCTCGTCATCGGCGACATAATTTCCTTCGCCATGCGCAATTGCGACCTTGACGATCTGGCCTTGCAGATATTGCGAGGTGAAGGCCGTGTCCGCGCGTTCGATCCGCAAATGCTGCATCTTGCAGATGAAGCGCAAATTCGCGTTGCGCATCAAGACACCTGGCAGGAGGCCGCTTTCGACGAGGATCTGAAAACCATTGCAAATGCCGAGAACGAGGCCGCCCCGCGCCGCATGGGCGCGAATCGCATCCATGATCGGGGCATGGGCGGCAATCGCGCCGCAGCGCAGATAATCGCCATAGGAAAACCCGCCGGGCAGCACGACGAGATCGGTGCCGGAGGGCAAATCATGGTCGCCATGCCAGACGATCTTTGGCTTGCGGCCGGTCGAGACCTCCAGCGCGCGGGCAGCGTCACGCTCGCGATTGGAGCCCGGAAAAAGGATAACAGCTGCGTTCATGCGTTCTCACAGGCGCTCCACGACTCGCGGAACGATCAAAGGATTTCCACGCGATAATCTTCGACGACCATGTTCGCGAGCAATTTCTCGCAAGCCTCGCGCAAGAGACCTTCGGCCGCGGCCTTGTCGCCAACCGAAATTTCAATATCGAAGATCTTGCCCTGGCGCACATTATCTATGCCGGCGAGACCTTGCGATCTCAAGGCGCCTTCGATGGCTTTGCCTTGCGGGTCCAAAATCCCGTTCTTCAGCGTGACGGTGACGCGGGCTTTCATGGGAGGTTTCCGAAGCTTGGAAAAAACAAAACGGAGGCCGAAGCCTCCGCATAGTCGGATTTGCGAATGACCGCAAATCCCGCTCCTCGGTCAACCGGACGCACTTTGGGGGGACTTACGGCCGGTGCCGGGAACAGCTCCCACAGTTTCGCCGCTCAGACGCTCTGCGGAAGCTTTATCGTAGGCGCGAACCCCGCTTTTGACGTCGAGCGGCTGCGCCAAGCTTGCCTGCCAAGGGGTAAAGAAAGAATGACCCCCCTGGTTCACTTAATAATATACCGCCGTCCCGGAGGAACAGAAGGTGCATCTTGAGATAAATTGCTCTCGAGCGGGCAGTTTGGCGGAAAAAAACCCAAAAACCCCGGAAATTTCAGGTTTCTTACTGGACGAGTTTTGGTCCGCTCGCGCGAGGCTGCTCATTCTCCTGCATGATTCCAAGACGCCTTGCCACTTCGGTATAGGCTTCGACGAGGCCGCCCAGGTCCCGGCGAAACCGGTCCTTGTCAAGCTTGTCGTTCGACTTAATATCCCAAAGCCGGCAGGAATCGGGTGAAATCTCGTCAGCGACAACGATGCGCATCATGTCGCCTTCCCAAAGCCTTCCGCATTCCATTTTGAAATCGACAAGGCGGATTCCAACCCCGAGGAAGAGGCCGGAAAGGAAATCATTGACGCGAATGGCGAGCGCCATGATGTCGTCGATCTCTTGCGGGCTCGCCCAGCCGAAGGCGGTGATATGTTCTTCCGACACCATCGGGTCGTTGAGTTCATCGTTCTTGTAATAGAATTCGATGATCGAGCGCGGCAGCTGGGTGCCTTCCTCTATGCCGAGGCGCGTCGAAAGCGAACCTGCCGCGACATTGCGGACGACGATTTCCAGAGGTACGATCTCAACTTCCCG
>DASQCU010000381.1:0-4644 GCA_035634575.1 Beijerinckia sp. | reverse complement strand
GGGCCATAACCTGTTTCGAACAAGACCTCCGTTTGGCCAGATGCCTCGATCCGTTTGACGATCTTGCGCGCTTCCTCAAAAGGCCAGGCGCTGGCCTGAGCAACGGCATCGAGGAACGAAAGCGGCGCGACGGCCTGCTTTACGGCGGCAGACATGGCATTTCCCAAGGTGAGTTCGCGGCGTGCGCAATAGCACAGCCGGGTCGAGCTGAGATGTCGCACAGTATGGAGTGCGGGCTAGCGCGTCAATTGCAACTCCTTGTGGTATACCCTGAATCCTTGAGGATTCAGGGTTCCTTCGGAACGGCGGTATCATGAAGATGCTGTGGCATAAGTACAACCTATTGAAGAATTTGCTGGATTTACAGCTTGGCCGCGAACTTTTTGCGGATGTGGGGCGTAAAGTCTTCATCGCCTCCCTTTTCGCTCGCGGGCGGGAACCGTCGTCATGACCTCTTTGAATGAACAATATGGCCAAAGAATTTTGGATTTTGTGGAACGATTGCAGCAGCTAAGCAATTATGAGGACATCTGCGAGCTGATCGTCAGCGAAATGGGAAATTTTGGATTCACCAATGTCACGAGTTTCTCGATCCCCAGTCCGGATGCCGACCTCAAGACAACAATCCAGTTCAGTACCGTTCCCGAGAGCTATATTGATCGTTACGCTGAGAAGCAGCATTTGCAGCGTGATCCACGAATCAAGGAGCTTCGCGCGACACTCCAGCCCCATAGCTGGAGCGACCTCCGCCACCAGAGAAGGCCGAGCAAACGGGAATTGGCGATACTCAACGACGAAATGCAAGAATTCGGCGCGCGCGACGGCTTCGTCGTTCCGATCGTGAATGAGATAGGCGCTATGGGCGTGTTTGCCGCGAGCGGACCGGAGCCGGATCTTTCACCGCAAGCGCGATCGGCGCTCGAGATCATTGGAATATATAGCTACAACGCCTTGCAGAAAGCGCTCGTCCGGAAAAGACGCCTTCTGCACCTCGATAAGCCGCTGACACGCCGTGAACGGGAGATCATGCAATGGGTCGCAATCGGCAAAAGCGACGATGAAATCGCCGATATATTGTCAATAAGCCGCGAGACGGTGACGAGCCATGTGGAAGGTGCCAAGAAAAAACTGGGGGCGGCGCGGCGCACTTTCGCGGTTTTTCAAGCCATCCGGGCGGGTGAAATTCATCTTTGATAGCAACGGTCATAAAGGATGACCGTTGGCGTCCCTCTCGAATTTCCGCAACCATTTGAAAAAGCGGGAAATTCGAGAAAGGAACCAAGCGTCGCTCTTTACGGCACTTGGTATGAGTTAACAAATTCCTTCGACTTCCCAAATTCTTGGGAGAGACATACGCAACCGAAAATGGCAAAAATGTGCAACCACGGGATGACGTAGAGTTATCATCGCGAGTGACGGAGCGTTAGCCTTCTTAACTAAGAGCAGACCCTCTCTTGTTGACAAAGGAATTGCAGTTTTCGTTACCAAGCAATTTTTCACTAGATTTTCTATGACGTAATTATTATATTTGTATTTTAATGACTATCCGGTTTTTGCTTCAATAAGTTTGTGCCAACTATAGATACTGGTTGTCGCTTTAGCATTACGAAGCCATTTGAATAGAAATTTTAATTGAATTACCTGATGATTTTTTTGGTAAAATACATTTTAAGGATGTAATCTTTTCTTGTCCTAGTTAGTCGATCCCTTTGTGTATTGATTTAAATCACCAATCAATTTACGTATATTTTCTTCAATATTTGGCGAATTAAAATAGCTACGGTCATAATGAAATGATCGTTGGTGCCTCTCCTTCGCTGCGGCCGGGGAAGTGCCCCCTCTTTCCCGGAGCCCTGGAGCGCAGCGGAAGGGAATCCGGGATCCAGCGCAAGATGTTGCGCAGCGCGCTATTCTTTAGCCTTCCCTCTGCCCCTGGGCCCCGGCTCTCCGCTTCGCTGCGGCCGGGGAAGCGCCGCATCGACGTCCTCGCCAAGCCATGCGTGGTCTTATGCCAGTAGAACGGGCGCAGAATGAGATCATACAGCGCAGCCAATGCTGCGCCTGACATGATGAGCTGGTAGGGAAGAAGCAAAGGCAGCCATAAACAAAGGTTGAGCAGCCTGCGCCGGCGCATGGCGAGCAGCGCGCACCAGAAAATTGAAGCCACTCCGAAAAGAGCCACCGCAACCCAAAGCGCCGCATCCATCCTGGCGAGCAACGAAGACGGATCCGGCAGCCCGGCCGTCGCCATGTCATAAACCATCATTCCCGCACAAAGAGGCCAGAGCGGCGGCGCGAGCACCAAGCCGGTCAGCATCAGGACCAGCGCACCAGCTCGGACAAGCCCAAGTTCAGCGGCAAGCCTTCGCGGATTGCGGCTCAAGGTAAGCGCGGTCTGCATCCAGCCCTTGAACCAGCGCCGTCTTTGCGCCAACCAGGCGCTAAGCCGCGCTGGCGCTTCCTCGTTCGTATGCGAGGCGAGATACCCGACCTGATAGCCAAAGCGCGCGAGCCTTATGCCGAGATCGGCGTCCTCCGTCACATTCCAGGCATCCCAGCCATAGACCTCGCGCAAAATCTTGGTCCGGAAGTGATTCGATGTTCCACCGAGCGGCAGCGGCAAGCCGAGGTCGGCCAAGCCCGGTATCAGGACGTCGAACAAGGCGGCATATTCAATCGCAAACAGCCGGGTCAGCCAGGAATCCTCCATATTATCAATGACAAGGCCGGCTTGCAGACAGGCAAGCTTGCGCGGAGCGCTTCGGAAACGCTCGGCAGCAAGGCGCAATTGCTGGGGATCCGGCTCGTCTTCTGCGTCGAAAATCGTCATGAACTCGCCCCGCAGCAGAGGCAAGGCAATGTTCAGGGCGCGCGGCTTGGTCCGTGGCCAGCCCGCTGGCGCGACGATAATCTCGTAAACAGGGGGCAGCCGCAGAGCCTCCAGCGCCGCCAAGGTTTCATGATCGTCTGTCTCGAGGACGAGTTTAATGTCGAGCTTGGCGCGCGGATAATCGATCCTGTCGAGCGCGGCGACAAGCTGCGGAACAACCCGCGCTTCCCGGTGCAAGGCCACGACAATCGAATAGGCGGGTAATTGCGGATCGGACAGAACAGCGCGTCGAGGCTGGCGCTGACCCATGCTGGCAGCGCTCGCCAATAGCCGAAGCACCACCGTCGCAAGAAACAGAACACTCAGGAACGCTGAACCGAGCGCCATGGCAAAGTCCGGAGTGGCGCAGCAAATGAGCCCAAGGGCCACGACGGTGAGCGCCAGGCCACGGCTGGCTTTGGCCGGGCGCGGTTGCGCCGACAGATCTGGATCAAAATCGGAAAGGCCGAAACTGGCCCATTGGAGAATCGAGGTACGCGAGGCCGCACGCACCAGATTCGAGAAATTCGACGGCGTCGTAATCGCGAGTTTCGACCTCCCGCGCTCGCTGCGAGGACCACGCTGCAACAGCTCGGCGAGAGCCGCCCCGCGGGGTGCTGACAACAAAACCGGCCCTGAAGCGCTTTCGAGCGGTGCGAGCCCCGCGTGAATGGCTTGCGGATAGGCCACACGATCACGAGCCAAAGCAACGGGACCTTCGATAAAAAGAACACCGAGGTGACGCGCGAGCGCGCGATAATAAAATGTTTCCTCGACAGTGCCCTCCGCGAGCAGCACGGCTTCGGGCGGCACATTCTGCGCCCGTGCCTTGCGCGCGGCAGCAAGCAGTAGGGCCGGCGCGACGCCATGGGCTGATAAAAAACTGAGCTCGGGCGGCAGTTGAGTCGGACGGCAATCGACGCTCTGACCGGCGGGGGCGAGCGGCTGCGCCGGACGCGGAACCCCGAAAACAGGCGCATTCGCATCCGGGCTCGACTTTTGGAAAGGCATTTGCGCCAATGCAGATGAATTCGCGAGAATGGAGAGAGGCTAGCCGAAAGACCTGGGCTTGGCTATCGCGATTTCTTCAACTTAAAGCGGTAATATATTGATTTATCCGTGCTTTTTGCGCTGTCTGCCCGCTACGGTTGTCCCCGCCAAAGAACCCCTGGCAATCAAGTCCGGACGAATGTGAAATAAGCGGGACGACGCCCCTCGCTCAGTGCCTTCGCCTCATATCTCGTCCCGCTCCAGCCTTCCCAAGGCTGCTGCCAATCGGCCGCGCTGCGGGGAGCCCAGATGAAATCGGCGGAACGAAGCACACGGGCCAAGGTCCAGCCAGCATTATCGTCTATATCGGTCGCGAATTTGAGCTCCGCCTTCTTGCGCATGACGCGCGCGAGGCGAGCCAGCATATCATCCGAGAGAAAACGCCGTTTTCTCTGACGCCGCTTCGGCCATGGGTCGGGATAAAGCAGGAAAACGCCGTCCAAGGCCTGAACGGGCAGGGCGTCGATCACCTGTCCCGCGTCCCCTTCATAAAGCCGCACATTGGTGAGGGCCGTGGACTCGATCAAGGCCAGGGCCTTGGCGACACCATTATGAAATGCCTCACAGCCGATGAAGCCCCATTCTGGATGGCGGGCAGCCTCGGCCACGAGATGCTCGCCGCCGCCAAAACCGATTTCGAGCCAAAGGGCGGCAGGCGCGTGGGAAAAGCGGGCGGCGGCATCGGCGATGGGCTCCGAGAGATCGAGCGCCATGGCGGGCAGCAT
>DASQCU010000380.1:0-2166 GCA_035634575.1 Beijerinckia sp. | reverse complement strand
AGGAAGTTCGAATGCCTTCGCGGCACAGGCTGCCGCTCGTAAAAAATTCGGTCATGAAGTTTTGCTTGTGCTTGGTCCACTTGATGCATCTTCTGACAGACAACAGGCGATTGGCGACGTGGAAAATCGAAATGCGTTATGAGGGCATATCGAGTATCGTATACGGTCAAACTTCTGATACCATGAAGCCATATCGAAGCAGATCATTTCTGGATTGGATTTTGGCCGGACGTGATGATTCGCTTTCGATCCGTTCCCGATACGCAGCTCGTCGTGGGTGGCAAGCAGGCATTTTAGGTTTTATCGACGGCAATGATGTTGATGTCATCCATTTGAACCACGCATTCGAGTGATGGAAGTTATTTTTGTAGACAATGGTTTGATTGGCAAAGGAGAGCATAGCTACAGCTTAATAAAACTGGTAGGAGAGAGACTCACCCTTTGCGGGGTGAGATATCGTGCCTTCGGGATGAAATCCATCGACCCCATGATCGTCGCGGAGATCGGCGCGCTCCCGCATTTCAGCCGCTCCCTCTACCAAAGCGAAAGCCCGACGCCGAACGAGCGATGTTTGCTGACACTCTTTGCTTTGGCGCGCGGCCGCGCCTTCGACGCGACTATTCCCTCGGAGCGCACGAGCGCCAGAGTCCTCAACGCGGCTTATGAGCAGGACCTCGCAGCTCTGCCGCCTGATATATGGAGTTCCGAAAAGCTCATCGTTGCGCCCGCCGTATCGCAGAACCAGATTGTTGGACTGGTCCGAACGCTGCGCGCGAAAGCGGATGGCGAGCGCTTGCGGGTCGTCTGCCAATTAATGTTCGCGCCAAATTGGACGCCCTGGGGGCGCACCGGCAAACTCGGGCAAAGACTCTATCGGAAAGCCTTCGCGGCGGCGGGGCCGATGATCGGTAAAACGCTCTTCTTCACCACGGAAAACGCAGCCATCGCCGACCTTTATCGCGATCAATATGGAATTGAGACAAGCATCCTGCCCGTGCCCTTTGGCGACATCGAGCCGGCGGCGCCTTGCTCGTGCCGGCCGACGTTCGGTTTTCTTGGCTATTCCAAATGCGACAAGGGATTTCACTTGTTGCCTCAAGCGATAGAAATTTGCCGCGCACAGGGCGTCGACGCGAATTTTACCGTTCAACTCCATCATAGCGGCTGGGAGCCGGCGACCGTGGCGGCCGAACGCGCGTTGCGGCAGATCCCGGGCGTTCGCCTGGTGGAGGGCATACTGAGCCATGAGGAATACACGGTCGAGGCCGGCAAGATCGATGCGATGCTGCTGCCTTATGATCCGGTCCTCTTCGGCCTTCGGGGATCTGGCATATTTACCCAATCGGTCGCCGCCGGACGTCCGGTCATCGCCTCTGCCGGAACTTTCGCAGGCGCCAGCGTCGCCAGCGGAGAGGCGGAGGGAGAGGTTTTTTCTCCTCAAGATTCTGCGGCGCTGGCGGCCGCCATCATGCGGCTCTGCAGCCGGCTGGCCGATAGCCATGCGCGCGCGGCGAAACTCGCCAAAGCTTTCGCTCACAGACACAGCGCGGAGGCCTATGTCGACGTTCTTTTCGCTCACGCGGCGCGCTAGATTTTGAGCCCTGCTACGTTTGCTTTGAACTGTCCGGGCGTCGATCTAGAAGCGGCCCAGAGGCGATCGAAAACTAGCATCATTACGCAGCCGCTTGTCGCCTGGACATTTGAGCGGTCTCAGGCCAATTTCACGATAGGCCCCAGTGGGTTAGGGTGAAAAACGAGCCTTGCGCTGGCCGGTTAGAGGATACTATTAGCATGCGATTTAATATCGTAACCCCCGTTCTCAACGGAGAGAAATTTATCAATGAAGCTATTTTAAGCGTGGTGAGCCAAACGGGGCCATTTTCGATCCGCTACCATGTTCAAGATGGCGTATCAACAGATTCAACGATCAAGCTATTGACCGCGTGGCAAAACCGCCTCGCAAACGACTTCCCGATCAATTGCGCGGGAATAACGTTTTCTTTTTCGAGCGAGCCCGATCGCGGACTCTATGATGCGGTCAATCGCGGTTTTGCGGCCTGCGGCGATTCGGATTTGATGGCCTGGATCAATGCCGACGACCGTTACGAACCGGGCGCCTTCGTTACGGTCGCGGAGATCTTCGACAAGCATTCCGATATTGACTGG
>DASQCU010000379.1:0-3836 GCA_035634575.1 Beijerinckia sp. | reverse complement strand
CTTCACCAGCGAGGATTTGTTCTCCTCCCGGATGATATCCATGCAAAGTTCGACACATTCGTCGCAAATGAACACAGTCGGGCCGGCAATCAGCTTGCGGACCTCATGTTGGCTCTTGCCGCAAAAGGAGCAATAGAGCGTGTTTTTCGAGTCGCTGCCGCCGACCTTGGTCATGGATTGTCTCCGTACGACACGAGGTTATGTGCGAACCCCGATCAAGCTGAAACTCACGGCAACAGGAAGGATCAACCCTCCGATCACACGCGCCGGCGGATCCGCACACGATCCCGCCAGCAATTTTCTTCCTCCGAGCCACACTCCTCGAACTTAACGTGCATTCTGACAACGAAATGCAAACATGTGCAAATATGAAAGCAAGATCCCGGAACCCAATCCTGCGCCTATGCGGCTGGATTTCGACCGTTTTGCGTCATATCGCCGCAATAGTCTCATGTTAGCATCGCAGCACATCACTCCGAAATGGCTCATTTATTCGATCCAAATGCACTGCCGTAGAAACTCAAAGCAATCATTGTGCCATTTGGCAGATCTTTTTTTGCCCTCAATCCGCCGAGACGCGAGCCTGGCGGCGGCCAGCCAAGCAGGTCTTTTTGCGGCTCGGCCGGATAAGGCCCGCTTTGGCAAAATCTCGGGCGAAATCTCGTCAACGCGGGCAAGAAACGAGAGCAAGACGACTTATCTGTGAATCGTCATCTTGCTCTTTAGTGTTTTATCGCGCGTCCAGACGCAAAACCGGGACACGCTTTAGGCAAGAATAGCGGCGCGCCAATTGCGGTACGGTTCTACTTGGCTTCAGCCGTCGCCAACGCTGGTGTTTCCTCGGGGCGTTTGACGATCACATGATCGACAATGCCGAAATCCTTGGATTCCTCGGCGGACATGAAGTGGTCGCGGTCGAGGGTCTTCTCGATTGTTTCATAGTCGCGGCCGGTGTGCCGAACATAGACATCGTTCAGCCGCTTCTTGACCTTCATGATATCCTCGGCATGACGCAGGATATCCGAAGCCTGACCCTGGAAGCCGCCAGACGGCTGATGGACCATGATCCGTGCATTCGGCAAGGCGTAGCGCATATTCGCCTCGCCGGCGCAAAGCAGGAGCGATCCCATCGAGGCGGCCTGGCCGACACAAAGCGTCGAGACCTTGGGACGGATGAATTGCATCGTGTCATAGATCGCGAGACCTGCCGTGACGACGCCGCCTGGCGAGTTGATATACATGGAGATCTCCTTCTTCGGGTTCTCCGCCTCCAGAAAGAGCAATTGGGCGATGATCACCGAGGCCATGTGGTCTTCGACAGCGCCTGTCAAAAAGATGATTCTTTCACGCAGAAGGCGTGAATAAATGTCGAAACCGCGCTCGCCACGGCTGGTGTTCTCGATAACCTGCGGGATCAGATAGTTATCGTAGATTTCGATTGGGTCGCGGTCGCGCATGGCGGATACTTTCCTGTGAGAAAACTGGCTGATTGCGCGGGCCATGCCCGCCTTTCGAATCAGAAGATAATAACTTCCGTCAAGTTCGCAAAGGGATTGCGTCGCTCGACTTCGGCAAGACTCGGGCCAGGGAACGAGCCTTCCCGCCCGCGAACCCGGAGGGGCGGGCAAGATCGGCGTCCGCAAGCAGACTCCAGCGTGCGTCACTCGGCTGAGGCTGGATCCGGGGCCTTCTCGTCTTCTTCTTCTGCCATCTTCATAAGTTCTTCTTTCGTGACCTTTTTGTCGGTCACCTTGACCTGAGCCATCACGTGATCGACTGTCTTTTCTTCAAAGAGCGGGGCCCGGATCTCGTTCAAAGCCTGCGGGTTCTTGCGATAATAATCCCAGACGATCTTTTCCTGGCCGGGGAAGGAGCGGGCGCGTTCGACTACGGCCTTGCTCACTTCCTCGTCGGTGACCTTGACGCCCGCTTTTTCACCAATTTCCGCCAGAAGCAGACCAAGCCGCACCCGGCGCTCGGCGATCTTGCGGTAATCGGCGCGCGCGGCCTCCTCGGTCGTCCCCTCGTCTTCGTAGGTGCGTCCGCTCTTCTTCTGCTCGGCTTCGACCTGCGCCCAGACCGTATTGAATTCTTGCGCGACCAGCCCTTCCGGCAGCTCGAATGCATATTTTTTGTCCAGGGCATCAAGGAGAACCCGCTTCCACTTGATGCGCGAAGCGGCAGCATATTCCTCCCCGATCGACGAGCGAACCTGATCCTTCATCTTGGCCAGATCCTCGTAGCCAAAGGCCTTGGCGAGATCGTCGTCAATCTTCTTCTCGCCGGGCGCGGCGATCGTCTTGACGGTCACGTCGAACGTAGCCGCCTGGCCCGCCAGCTTGGCGGCATAATTTTCGGGAAATGTCAGCGAAACCACGCGGGATTCGCCCACTTTGGCGCCTATGACCTGATCCTCGAAGCCGGGAATGAAACTGCCGGAGCCGAGCACGAGGTCAATATCCGTGCCTGTGCCGCCTTCGAAAGGCTCATCATTGATTTTGCCGACGAAATCCAGGGTTACTTGGTCGCCGCTTTCCGCAGTGGCGGCCTCATCTTCCTTGGGTTCAAAGGAACGGTTCTGCTCGGCGAAACGGTCGATGATCCGGTCCACCTCTTCTTCTGGCACATCGGCGACGAGACGCTCGACCTCAATGTCGTCGAACGTGCCGATCTCGAACCTGGGCAGGACTTCGAGCGCGATCTTATAGGCGAAATCGCCCTGCGCCTCGAAGGCCTTTTCCATGTCCGCAGGCTCGCCGTCGAAGTCGACCTTGGGCTCGCCGGCGGGACGCAGTTCATTCTCCTCAAGGATCTTGCGATTGGCCTCGTTGACTGCCTCCTGGACCACGTCGAGCATGATGGAACGGCCATAGAGCCGCTTCAAATGCGAGACCGGCACCTTGCCGGGGCGAAAACCATTGATGCGGGCCTTCGCCTTCATCTCGTTGAGCTGGCCGTCGAGGCGAGAAGCGAGGTCGGTCGCCGGCAGTACCACCTTGAATTCGCGCTTGAGGCCCTGCGAGAGGGTTTCGGTCACTTGCATCTTCATCAACCCTTTTCGACTTTTCCGCCTTAACCAGCGTTTGATTCTGTTTCATTTTTGACGCGTCTTCGGCGAAAGCGAGACAGACGCGTCAAAATTGGATCGGGAAGGGAACCAGGGGCGTCAAGAATGTCCCCTGGTTCCACGTTCCAATTTTCGCTCTTCGCCCGAAAGGGCGAAAATTGGAACGTGGAGTCATGGGCTGCGTTTTGCGACCCATGATATCCCCTGAATTCGAAAGAATTCAGGGTTCCTTTCCAGCAAATCGCTTAACATGAGAGCGATTTGCTGGAGTGGCACCGCCTGTTCCTCCGGAAAGGCGGTATATGAAACGAAGGTGTTTGGTGCGGGCGGAGGGACTCGAACCCCCACGATTTTCACCACCGGAACCTAAATCCGGCGCGTCTACCAGTTCCGCCACGCCCGCGACCCGACGCACGAGCGTTGCCCGTCTCACCGCTTCGGATTCGGTTCTATATCAACGGTGCTTGCCCGATGCAGCAAAAAAGTAGGGCCGTCAAGCGAGAGCGGAAGCAGGGACGCTTGCAAGCAGCGAGGAAGGATGTGCAAACGCTAGTTCAGCCTCTATAGATGCGGCCAAGCTTGGAACCTCCTCCAGATCGAATTTCTAAAACACATGGGATCCTTTATGCCAGATCGCGCCATCAGCCGTCGCCTATTTTTTAGGCAGATGATGGCAAGCATCGCCTTCACGAAAGTGCACGCTGAAACGCCATCTGCTGAAAATAAGGGCATTCTTGTCCTGGAAGCACGGGAGGGTGCGCTGCGGCTC
>DASQCU010000378.1:0-9746 GCA_035634575.1 Beijerinckia sp. | reverse complement strand
AAGAGGAAGCCTTCAAGGCGCCGATCCGCGAAAGGTTCGAGCATCAGGCTCACCCCTATTATGCGAGCGCGCGGCTTTGGGACGATGGCATCATTGATCCGGCAGAGACCCGCATGGTTCTCGGCCTTTGCATTTCGGCGTCGTTGAATGCCCCGATCCCGCCGACGCGCTTTGGTGTGTTCCGTATGTAGCGAGGCTCGCGATGACGGCGAAAAATATTGTGATTGAGGTGGCAGCCGGTACAGCCTCGGTCATCATGAACCGCCCGGAGGTTCACAACGCCTTCAATGATGCCGTCATTGCTGAACTGACCGAGGCTTTGCGTGACCTTGGCAATGATCCGAGGGTTCGCATTGTTCTGCTCAAAGGCGCGGGCGAGAGTTTCTGCGCGGGAGCTGAGGTTGCCTGGATGCAAAAGGCCGCGGCCTTTACGCAGGAGCAGAACTTCACGGATGCGCTCGCGCTCGCTGAATTGCTCCGCACACTCGACCAATTGCCGAAGCCGACCATCGCGGTCGTCCAGGGGCCAGCCTTCGGCGGCGGCGTCGGCCTTGTCGCTGCTTGCGACATAGCGCTTGCGGCGACAAGCGCGAGCTTCTGTCTTTCGGAAGTGAAGCTCGGGCTGATCCCTTCGGTCATCAGTCCTTATGTGATCGCTGGCATAGGAGAAAGAGCGAGCCGGCGCTATTTTTTGACCGCCGAGCGCTTCTGCGCGCGTGACGCCTACAGACTTGGCCTCGTGCACGAAGTGGTGCCGGACGATGAGCTGAAAGAACGTAGCCACATATTTGCCGAGCAATTACAAACCGGCGGACCGCAGGCGCAGGCGGCAGTGAAGGAGCTTATTCGTGAGATAGCGCACCGGCCCGTCGATCAAACCTTGATCGAAGAGACCGCGCGGCGCATTGCGCTGCAAAGAGCGAGCGAGGAAGGCCGCGAAGGCATCAGTGCCTTTCTTGGCAAACGCAAACCTGCCTGGACCGCGTGACGACATGTTCTCGAAAATCCTGGTCGCCAATCGCGGCGAGATTGCGTGCCGTGTCATCAAAACCGCGCGGCGTCTCGGCATCAAAACCGTCGCGGTTTATTCTGAAGCCGATCGCGATGCGCTGCATGTCGCGCTTGCCGACGAAGCCTTTTTGGTAGGCGGGGCACCGGCGCGCGAAAGCTATCTCGCCGCTGCCGCAATCATCGATGCGGCCTTGCGTTCAAGGGCCGAAGCCATTCATCCGGGCTATGGGTTTCTTGCCGAAAATGCAAATTTCGCCGAAAGCTGCGAGAAGGCTGGCATCACCTTCATCGGTCCGTCCGCATCGGCCATCCGGGCGATGGGCGGAAAATCAGAAGCCAAGGCGCTCATGGACAAAGCCGGTGTGCCGGTGGTGCCGGGCTATCATGGGAGCGATCAGGACGCTTTGCATCTCGCCCGCGAAGCGGAACGGATCGGCTATCCGGTGCTGATCAAGGCCTCCGCAGGCGGCGGCGGCAAGGGCATGAAAGTCGCCGCAAACGCCGGGCAATTTTCCGATCAGCTCGCCAGCGCCAAACGCGAGGCAGCGGCGGCTTTCGGTGACGATCGGATGCTCATCGAAAAATACCTTAGCGATCCGCGCCATGTCGAAATCCAGATCTTTGCCGATACCCGCGAAACCTGTGTCTATTTGTTCGATCGCGATTGTTCGATCCAGCGCAGGCATCAAAAGATCGTGGAGGAAGCCCCTGCCCCGGATCTGCCGGAGGATCTGCGCCGCCGCATGGGCGAAGCCGCAGTCGCCGCCGCGCGCACGATTGGTTATGTCGGTGCGGGTACAATCGAGTTTCTCTATTCGCCTACAGAGGCCGCATTTTATTTCATGGAAATGAATACGCGCCTGCAGGTCGAACATCCGGTGACAGAGCTCATCACCGGGCTCGATCTCGTCGAATGGCAATTGCGCGTCGCGGCGGGCGAGCCTCTTTCCCTCACACAAGCGCAATTGACCCTCAACGGTCACGCTATTGAAGCGCGCCTTTATGCCGAGGATCCGGAGCGCGATTTCCTGCCTCAGACTGGTCGCCTGATGCGTCTCGATTTTCCTGAAACCGGGCCGCATGTCCGCGTCGATACGGGGGTGTGTGCGGGAGAGGCGATCTCGATCCATTATGATCCGATGATTGCCAAGCTGATCGTCTGGGGTGAGGATCGAGATGCGGCTGTGCGCCGCTTGCGTTACGCGCTCGGCGCAACACGCATTATGGGCCTCGCCACCAATCTGCGCTTTCTCAAAGCGATTGCCGCTCATCCTGCCTTTCTGCAAGCAAAGGTCGAGACAGGTTTTGTCGAGCAGCACCGGGCGGACCTGCTGGCGTCAATGGCGCCCGCCTCCAACCGCACGCTGGCAATGGCGGCAATCGGTCTTATCTGTGAACGCGCCGCCTTGGCGCAACAACGCGCCAAGACCGCCAGCGATCCGTTCAGTCCCTGGAACCGGCAGGACGGTTGGCAATTGAACAGCGCAAGGCAGGATACTTTGCACCTACGTGAGATCACAAATGGGACCGGTCCCGTTCTCGACCTCACTATTGCTTATCTTCGCGAAGGCTGGCGGCTCACATTGCCGGATGGCACGAACCTCGATGCACGGGGTGAACTTGGTGCAGATGGGCGTCTGTCCGTCGAACTATCCGGCGAGCATGGATTTGGCATTTTCGTTCATCACAATGGGGAAATCATCGTCTTTCCGGGATCGGACGATGCGCATCGCTTCGCCTTGATCGATCCGATTGCGGAGGCTGCCCATCATGAGATTTTGCAAGGCGGGCTGACTTCGCCCATGCCGGGCCGCATCACGGCATTTCTGGTCAAGGAAGGCACGCCCGTCGTGGCGAACCAGCCGCTTCTTGTTCTCGAAGCCATGAAGATGGAGCACATGTTGCGCGCACCTGCCGCAGGCGTCGTCAAGGCCTTCAAATATGCTTGCGGCGAACAGGTGCCGGAAGGCGTTGAGCTTGTGGATTTCGAGGCCGAGCAAGAATAGAAAGGCGCATGACATGGCGCTTCCCACCCATGTCCGTATCGTCGAAGTCGGGCCGCGCGACGGGCTTCAGAACGAACCCTCGCCCATCGGTCTCGAAGACCGGATCGCGCTGATCGAGCGCTTGGCGGATGCCGGTCTGCCGGTGATCGAAGCCGGGTCCTTTGTCTCGCCGAAATGGGTGCCGCAAATGGCAGGCTCGGATGAGGTGTTGCGGCGCATCCATCGCAAGAGTGGCGTCTCCTATCCGGTTCTCGTTCCCAACCTCAAAGGATTCGAGGCGGCATTGGCGGCGGGCGCCGATGAAATCGCGATCTTCACGGCGGCGTCTGAAGCCTTCAGCCAGAAGAACATCAATTGTTCGATCGCGGAGAGCCTCGAACGATTTGGCCCCGTCGTGGCAGCAGCACGCCAACACAACATGAGAATACGCGGCTATGTATCTTGCGTGCTTGGATGTCCCTATGAAGGCGAGATCGCTCCCGCCAAGGTTGCCGAAGTCGCCGCGCAGCTGCTGGCGCTTGGCGCTTATGAAGTCTCGCTAGGCGATACCATTGGCATAGGCACACCCGGCAAGGCGCGGGCGCTGATCGAGGCGGTTGCGGATCGCGTGCCGAGCCAGCAACTCGCCCTCCATTTTCACGATACTTACGGCCAGGCCTTGGCGAATATCTACGCTTGTCTCGACGCGGGCATAAGGACCGTGGACGCAGCCGTCGCGGGCCTGGGCGGATGCCCTTATGCCAAGGGCGCGTCGGGAAATGTCGCGACGGAAGATGTGGTTTACATGCTGAATGGCCTTGGGATCGAGACCGGTGTCGATCTCATGAAACTCGCCGAGACAGGGGCGTGGATTTCGGGCCTGCTTGGCCGGGCAAACGGCTCCAAGTCGGGGAGGGCGTGCCGCGCGTAACCCAAGCCTTCGTCTTGTACAGACATGAAAGGGAACTTGCCATGTCCAGCGATCCAATCGTCATCTCATCCTATGCGCGAACCCCGATAGGTGGCCTTCAAGGCGCCTTGTCGGATGTGAAGGCGACTGATCTTGGTGCCGACGCTGTCAAGGCCGCGCTCGCTCGCGCGGACCTTGCGCCGGAGCGTGTCGAAAAGATCTATATGGGCTGCGTGTTGCAAGCAGGCCTTGGCCAGGCCCCCGCGCGGCAGGCGGGGATCGCTGCTGGCCTGCCCCCGTCAGTTGAAGCGACGACGCTCAACAAAATGTGCGGCTCTGGAATGCAGGCCGCGATCATGGCCGCCGACACCTTGGCCGCAGGCTCCGCCGATATTGTCGTGGCGGGCGGCATGGAGAGCATGACGGGCGCGCCTTATCTTTTGGCCAAGCATCGCGGCGGCGCGCGGCTCGGGCATGACAGCGTCAAGGATTCGATGTTTCTCGACGGTTTGGAGGACGCCTATACTCCGGGCAAGCTGATGGGCGCTTTCGCCGAGGAGGCGGCGCAAAACTATCAGTTCACGCGGGAGGCCCAGGACGCCTTCGCACTTCAGTCGCTGAACCGCGCCCTTGCGGCGCAGAAAAATGGCGGTTTCGACCGCGAGATCGTGCCTGTCGAGGTTTCGACCCGCAAGGGTGCGATGACGGTGACGCAGGATGAACAGCCTAAAAAAGCCGATCCCGCGAAGATCACGAGCCTGAAACCCGCCTTTGCCAAGGATGGCACGATCACCGCCGCCAATGCTTCCTCGATCTCGGACGGAGCGGCAGCCCTCGTCATGACCCGCGCGAGTGTCGCCGGGAAGCTTGGCCTACCCGTCGCCGCGAGGATCGTCGCGAGCGCCGCCCATGCGCAGGAACCGGGCCTGTTCACCACCGCGCCGGTCCCCGCGATGGCCAAGGTCCTGGCGAAGGCCGGCTGGTCGGTCGAGACGGTCGATCTGTTCGAGGTCAATGAGGCCTTTGCCGTCGTCGCCATGATTGCGATGCGGGACCTCGCGATCCCGCACGAAAAGCTCAATGTCAATGGCGGCGCCTGTGCGCTAGGCCATCCGATTGGCGCGAGCGGGGCGCGCATTCTGGCGACGCTCATCGCAGCGCTCCAGAATCGCGGCTTGAAACGGGGCGTCGCGAGCCTTTGCATCGGCGGCGGTGAAGCGACCGCCATGGCAGTGGAGGTGATGTGAGAAGGCCCTGTACCAACGGTCATAAAGAATAACCGTTGGTGCCACTCTCAAATTTTCGCTTGCCCTTGAAAAAACTTGGTCACCCGTGAAAAAGTCCCTCCACTTCGTTTCAGTATAGTTTTTCACGTTGACGCTACGTCATGCGCGGACTTGATCCGCGCATCCAGGCGAGCGGGTTGAGGCTGTGCGCAAGCGCTAGGCACTTCACGCCAAAAACCGGCGTTCCTGGATGCCCGGATCAAGTCCGGGCATGACGCATTGATCGCTGGTGGCGCAACGGCTTCGCTCGAGGTCGGCTGTGAGCCAGTGGACCGGCGCGAATTTTTCGCGTGCGATCTTGATCTTAGCCGTTGCTCGCCTTCAGCGGAACCGGCTGCGGAACGCCCTTTTCGTTCAGGATGGCGAACTTGTATTCGCCATTTTGATCTATGCTGACCTTATAGCTCAACCGCTCGACGATGTTATTTTCGCGATCGAAAGCCAGGATTCTTGGCTTGAGATCGGGAATTTGCTCCGCGCCGACGTAAAGCGAGCTGCAGATGATAAGCTGATCGCCGGGCTGGCAGGTGCGCGCCGCCGCGCCGTTCAAGATGCAGCAACGTGAGCCGCGCTCCCCCAGGATCACATAGGTCGAGATCCGCGCGCCGGAATTCTTGTTCCAGATTTCTACGAATTCGAGCGGCAATATGCCGGCGGCCTCGCAATGATCAGGATCGAGCGTGATCGATCCATGATATTGGAGGTTTGCCTCCGTGACATAGATGCCGTGCAATTTCGAACCGATCACCTTGCGCATGTAGTCCTGTTCCATATGGCCCTTTGCGGCTCCAACACGTCATTAACGCCGCTGGCCTCAATCCTCAAGACCAGGGATCATTCATTGGTCCAGACACGCATAGCAGGATGACAACCCCGCCCCGACGGCAACGGCTTGCATTCAAAAGGCGCTCTTGAATTTCGCGGCTATGCTGCTTTCATGGGCAGCTGCCGGACAAATGCGCCGCGAGGGGAGAAACCCTATGCGCCCATTCGATCTCCCCGAGGAACAAAGTGCGATCCGTGACATGGCGCGCGATTTCGCGGCCGAAAGGCTCGCGCCAAACGCATTATTCTGGGACGAGCATAAGTTTTTTCCCATCCACCGACATTGGGATTCAAAGTCGCGAACGAAGCTTTGCAGCTGCATGGCGGCTACGGTTACCTCAGCGAATTTGGCATTGAGAAGATCGTGCACGATTTGCGTGTCCACCAGATCCTCGAAGGGACGAATGAAATCATGCGCCTCATCATTGCACGCAAGCTGATCGCGGAGCCTGAATGGCGCAAACCCTGTCGCCAGCCGAGCTGGTCAGCCCAGCTCGGGCATGGCGGAGAGGATTTCTCCGGCCTGATCAATTTTCCACGTGAGAAGCAAGGGAAACAAATCAATGGCCTATGAGACAATCCTGGTCGAGACACGCGGCCGCGTCGGGCTGATTACGCTGAACCGTCCGAAGGCGCTTAATGCCATCAATCGCCAGCTGACCGAAGAGGTCATCAAGGCTGCCCTCGCCTTCGATCACGACCCCGGCATTGGCTGCCTTGTGCTCACCGGCTCCGAGAAGGTCTTTGCCGCTGGCGCCGACATCAAGGAAATGCAGAACCAATCCTACATGGACATGTATGGCGAGGATCATTTCGCGGCCTGGGACCGGTTCGCGGCGATCCGCAAGCCGGTGATCGCCGCAGTTGCCGGATTTGCGCTTGGCGGCGGCTGCGAGCTCGCCATGATGTGCGATTTTCTTATCGCCGCCGACACAGCGAAATTCGGCCAGCCGGAAATCAAGCTTGGCGTGATGCCAGGCATGGGCGGCAGCCAGCGCCTGACGAAGCTCGTCGGCAAATCAAAGGCGATGGATCTTTGCCTGACCGGGCGCATGATGGATGCGGCGGAAGCCGAGCGCGCAGGCCTCGCCGCCCGTGTCGTCCCGGCAGCCGAGCTTCTCGACGAGGCCCTGAAGGCGGCCGAGACGATCGCCTCCATGTCGCTTCCGGCCGTCATGATGGCGAAGGAAGCCGTCGCCCGCGCCGAGCAGACGTCGCTCAGCGAGGGGCTGCGCTTCGAGCGGCGGCTCTTCCATTCGCTTTTCGCAACGGAAGATCAGAAAGAAGGCATGGCCGCCTTTGTCGAAAAACGGCCAGCCAATTTTCGCCACCGCTGAGATGTAGGGCTGCAACCATTACGGCAGTTGCGCCGCCGAGACCTTTGGCTTTTGAGTCCGCTCCTGCCCAGGAGCGGCATCCCACCCGGTTGGCACGGCCACTTCATTTGCCGCCGGATCGGCGACACGGGGCTGGAACCCCTTGGCGGCGGCTCTGGCCACGGCAAGATCGGCCACGGCGAGGCGTTGACCGACGTCATCACGCTTCCTGCGGGCATCCTCATCGCCTTGCGAAGCAGCGATCGCGAACCACCGATAGGCGTCGATGAGGTTTTGCGGAGCGCCAAGGCCGCGCGTCAGCAGGATCGCAAGATTGAATTGACTGTCGCGCACGCCATATTCGGCGGCCTTCCCGAACCAGATCACCGCTGTTGCATAATCGGGCCGGCCACCTTGGCCTTCAGCCGCAAGGACTGCAAGATTATGCATGGCGCGCGTATTACCCATTTCCGCCGCGTGCTGATACCAGAACATGGCTTGAGCCGGGTCGCGGGCGACGCCGAGACCTTTTTCATAGAGCGAAGCCAACCTATATTGCGCCGGCGCCAATCCTTGCACGGCTGCCTTGCCATACCATTGCGCGGCCTCTTTGAAATCGCGCGGCAAAAGCTCGCCCTCCAAAGCGTGCCCCTCGGCGAAACGAAGAGCGAGCGCATATTGCGCTGAGGCATTGCCGGCCTCTGCCTCGTCGCGCAGCAGGCTGTGCCCCTGACCGGTAGGCGTGGGGCCATCGTCAATGGCACCGGTGACGGCCATCTTCGCTGATTCGGGATCGACGGAAGCACCAGCCGCTTGCGTCAGTGCAGGCAAATTACTTGGGAGGCCCTCGCGCTGGAGCTGGCCTCCCGCTTCAGCCGAGACCGGCGGGGCAAGATCATCCGCCTGCGTTTGCCCAATGGATTTCGTCCAGGCATAGCCGCTTGCGATGAGAAAAAAAGCTGCAAAACCGAGCACAAAGGGCCGTTTGCGCAATGACAGCAAGCGCTTCAGACTCCCAACGAGACCCGCCTGCCGCGTCGCATCTTGAGCATCGCTCGCGGGTTCCGATTCAGGCGTTGCGGCTCCCGGCTGGGCCGCCAGAGCTGCCCGGCGGGCGGCAGCGATGAAATCGGCTCGCCCGCTGCGTCCTTCGAGATCGGTGAGCAAGGGCAGCGACGGCTGCTCTCCCGGCTCCAGCCGAACCGAGCCAGGAAAACCGCTGCCCGGCTCAATGAGAATATCGTTTGCTTCAGCCAATCGCGGATATGGCCTTTGCGCCGATTGGTCCAAGGGCCGATCGAAGGGAGGCGCCACCGGCCGGCCCCAAGCGGGGTTCAAAGAGGGGTTCAAGGTTTGGTTCAAACCTCGCGGCGGCTCGTGCCTTTCATATTGTGCGCCACCTTCACCGGAACCGGGCTGCGTTTGGCGCTCCGGCTCATCCTGACGGCGCTGGGTAGCTGGCGCAAAGATAGGCGCGATCCCCGAAGCCAGGAGGGAGCCAAGGGGGCCAGGCCGAAGCTCGGCGCAATCGGCTTCGAGCGCGGTGAGCCGCTCGACCAGCTTTTCAAGGGTCTCCTCAATCGCGCCCAGCGCCAATTGGTGACGATGCTCCGCGTCTTCCTGGCAGGCGCGCAGTTCGGCAAATTCGCTCAACTCGCCCAAACCCTCTGCCGGCTTGCCTTCCGCTGATCGATTCCGGCCGAAATTTTGGCCGAGCATGGCTTGACGCACGCTCTCGCGAGCGGTGGCATCGGCCGCATGACAGGCGGCCCGGCGGGTCTCATCGAGTTGGGTGAAAAGATTTGTGATCGATTGCTGGAGATCGGCGAGGGAAATGCCATTGCTGTCCGCCCTGTCAAGGCGCTCGACGATCTTGGCAAGCTCGCTTTGCAAGGCTTCGATATCCGGGGCCGCGTCCAATTTCGCCGCGAGCGCACGCAAAAGCTCTTCGAGCCCTTTTCCTTCAAAAGCTGGCGGCTCGTTTGAACGCGCAGCGAGCGCGGCATCGATTCGCTCGGCAAGTTGCCGGTGGACCGTCTCGATCTGTTGCGCAAGCGCGGAAGATTGCCCTGATTTCCGTGCCTCGGCCATCGCTTCGCCGACCATGCCAGCAAGCGTTTCGAGCCGGTTTTCGATCTTCTCCAGGGCGCCCGCGCGGGACCCGCCGTCGAGAGCCCCGCGCATGGCTTCGAGCTGCGCCTGCATCCCCGCATTTTCGCCCGCAACCGAGGGTTGCTGGCGCGCCTGGCATTCAGCCAGGGCCGCCGCCGCTCTCAGAAGATCGTGGATCTCGCTGATCTGATTCTGGAGGCGGAGAAATGCGGCCCGATCGACGCCCTCCTTGCCGAGATTTTCGAGCCGGGTTGTCAACCTCCTGATCTCGGCCTTGATCTCAAGATCGCCGCCAGCATGC
>DASQCU010000377.1:0-2899 GCA_035634575.1 Beijerinckia sp. | reverse complement strand
CAAGTGATGGGTGTCACGAATGCCGTCACAATCGATGCCGACGCCGTACATGAATTGACGCTTGTCGGCCCCGGTGCCGGAGGTGAAGCCACCGCCTCGGCCATTGTTGCCGACATTGCCGATATTGCACGCGGGGTCCGTTCCGCGCCTTTCGGTCTGCCGGTCGCGGCGCTCGCCGAGATGCCTCCCGCGCCCATGCAGCTGCATGAGGGAGGCTATTACATCAGGCTTTCGGTCTTCGATCGCCCAGGCGCAGCGGCGGCGATCGCAACGCGCATGGCAGAACGTGACATCTCGCTCGAAAGTATCGTCCAACGCCGTCGGCCCGGAGCATCTGCGGCAACAGCCGGAACCACCGGTGCGGTGTCTGTAATACTTATCACTTATGCAACGCATGAAAAAACTATTCGCGAGGCACTCGACGCGGTCGTTGCAGACAGATACATAGCAGAGAAGCCGCAACTCATTCGCATCGAACGTGAATGATTTGTCAATTTTACTTATATATTCTGACTCCGAAGGTTTTCGGGGTGGAGTATACGTGAATCCTCGAGGATTTAGGTTCCTTTCCGGCGAATTGCTCGATCCACGAGCGATTGATCGGAGTTGCGCCCTTCTGTTCCTTGAGGATGGCTGTCTAGAAACGAGGGAAAGCCGTGACTGACCTTATCATCAAGAGCCAGGATATTATCGAGCGCGTTTTGACCCTCGAATTTGTGCGCGTGGCGGAACGTGCGGCCGTCGCAGCAGCGCGCCTGCGTGGCCGTGGCGACGAAAAATTGGCCGACAAGGCGGCTGTCGATGCGATGCGGCGTGAACTAAATCGTCTACCGATCGAAGGCACGATTGTCATTGGCGAGGGCGAGCGCGACGAAGCTCCCATGCTTTTCATCGGCGAGGAAGTCGGCACCAAGCTCGGCCCCAAGATTGATATAGCCGTCGATCCGCTCGAGGGCACGACGCTTTGCGCCAAGGACATGCCAGGCTCGATTGCGGTTTTTTCGGCCGCTGCCAGCGGCACGCTTCTCCATGCTCCCGATGTCTACATGGACAAGATTGCGATTGGTCCGGGCTATCCGCAAGGGGTCGTCGATCTCGACGCGAGCCCTGAGGATAATATCCACGCCTTGGCCAAGGCCAAGGGCGTGAAGCCCAGCGAAATCACGGTCCTCGCGATGGATCGCCCGCGCCATGAGAACCTCATCGCAGCCATTCGCAGAACGGGGGCAGGGCTTCGTCTGATCACCGACGGCGACGTGGTCGGCATTATTCTCACCACCGAGCCCGAGAGCGGCATTGATCTTTATCTTGGTATTGGCGCCGCGCCGGAAGGCGTGCTGGCGGCCAGCGCCTTGCGCTGTGTCGGGGGCCAGATGCAGGGCCGCCTCGTCCTCGACACCGAGGCCAAGATCGAACGTGCTGCAAAAATGGGCGTGACTGACCCCAAGAAAAAATTCGATCTTACGGAACTGGCTTCCGGGGACACAACATTTGTCGCGACTGGCGTCACCGACGGGGCTTTGCTCAAAGGCGTAAAGTTCAGGAAGGACGCGATCGAAACCGAGACCATTATCTACCGCTCGAAGACGCGCACTGTCCGCAGGATCGCTGCCATCCATCGCGATTTCGAGAAGTTCAGACTGGATTGAGGGCGAAGCCGCTCTCCTGCTTTCCTTTGCGACATCTGGTTTTGGTCCCGAACCTCCACTTTCAAGGTCAATGGACATCGAGAGCGGCCCCAAGAGTCAAAAGAATGATTCTTGGGCCACTCTGGAGTTTTCGACTCATCTCGTAATAAAGACGAAAATTCCAGAAAGGAACCAAGGGTTGTCTTATACCAGCGGTCATTTTTTCCGTTGGTATTAGGTTGTGGTCCCGTCGACCGGGGCATCCTGCCATTCGAGCGTGATGACCTTGCCTTTTTCGATCGTCAGGGCGAGACGGCCGTGCTTTAATTCAAGGGCCTTGGAACCAAAGAGGTCGCGCCGCCAACCCGTCAGCGCCGCGACCTGTGCTCTGTCATCGGCGGCGATGGCTTCGAGATCCTCGACCGTCGCGATCACTTTTGCGGCGACACCATGACTTTCGCTGACCTGCCGCAGCAGCACTTTCAGAAGCTCGACCGTCGCGCCATTGCCGCCCGACCGTCTTTCCCGATCGAGTTTCGGCAAGGTCTTGGGATCACGCGCGAGGCCACGTTCCACTGCGGCCAAAATGTCGAAACCGGCCCGCGCCCGTTCCATCCCGCGCGGAAAGGCCCGCAAATTGCTCAGGGCTTCGGCCGTGCGCGGCGCGGCCAGCGCCAATTCAACCAGTATGTCATCTTTGAGAATACGTGAACGGGGCACGTCGCGGCTTTGGGCCTCCGCCTCGCGCCAAGCGGCAATTTCCATCAAAACAGCGAGATCGCGCGGCTTGCGGACCCTGTTGCGGAAACGCTCCCAGGCATTTTCAGGATGCTGTTCATAGGTGGAAGGTGATGTCAGAAGGGCCATTTCGCCGCTGAGCCAGGCCATTCGTCCCGTCAATTCCAGCTTCTGACGCAGGAAGAGATAAATATCGCGCAAATAGGTGACATCGGCGATTGCGTAATCGACCTGGGCCGGCAACAATGGCCGGCGTGACCAATCGGTGAACCGCGACGATTTATCCAGAGCCACTTTCGCGATGGTCTGGACGAGATCCCCATAGGAAATCTGCTCGCCGAAACCGCAGACCATGGCCGCCACCTGCGTGTCGAACAATGGAGCGGGAATGAGCTTTGCCAGGTTCCAAATGATTTCAAGGTCTTGTCTTGCGGCGTGAAACACCTTTGTAACCGCTGGATTGGCCATCAGCTCGAAAAAAGGCGTGAGATCAAGGCCCTCTGCCAGAGCGTCGACGGCAACCGCTTCCTCTT
>DASQCU010000376.1:0-3043 GCA_035634575.1 Beijerinckia sp. | reverse complement strand
CATCCATTGCCGACTCCAGTCTCGCAACCGGCAATGTTTCCGCCAGTCCCACTGATACGGCCAAGGTTCCTCTCCCGCCGGCGCGGCCCTTCGATCTTGGCACCATCCCAGGCGCTGGCGTGCCAATAGCCTCGCGTCGCTGAGCGAACCTATTTCCCGCAGCGCCATTCAAGGGAAGCGGCTCCGGTTCGCGCGATTTCAGCGAAAGGAACCCTGTAATCCCTGCGCTTCAACGTATATGATGCTTTCATTCCATTTGATCGCAGGTGGTTCTCGCCGGCGATTCATAGCGACGAAAGTATCAAGCGTGATCTCCCGGCTCTCGCGCTTCCTCTCGATGATTGGGCTCGCTCTTCCGCTTTTGAGCCTCGTGTGGGGAAATCATTCGGCTCTCGCACAAAACCTGCAGACCAGCGCTCCGCATGCCATTCTGATCGATGCGGATTCGCATAGCGTCCTTTTTGAGAAGGACGTCGACGCGGACGTGATCCCCGCCTCGACGGTCAAAATCATGACCGCGGAGCTGGTGTTCCACGCGCTCCAGGAAGGCCGGTTGCATCTCGACGACGAGTTCACCGTGAGCGAGACGGCCTGGCGGCAAGGCGGCGCGCCCGGGCGCGGCTCCGCCATGTTCGCCGCTGTGAACAGCCGTATCAGGATTGAGGATCTCATCCGGGGCCTCGTCATCGTCTCCGGCAATGATGCGGCCATTACACTCGCCGAAGGCTTGGACGGATCGGAAGGCGCCTTCGCAACTTTGATGACGAAACGCGCGCGTGAACTTGGCCTGACCCGGTCCGTCTTCACCAATTCCTGGGGACGCGACGACCCCGAGCAGAGGGTTACGCCACGCGAAATGGTGACGCTCGCCAATTACGTGATCCACACTTATCCAGATTTCTACAAATATTTCGGCGAGAAGGAATTCACCTGGAACAAGATCAGGCAAACCAATCGCAATCCGCTCTTGACGATGGATTTCGGCGCTGACGGGTTGAAAACCGGCAATATTGACGCCAGCGGCTATGGCCTCGTGGGTTCCGCCGTACAGAATGGACAAAGGCTGATCCTTGCTCTTTATGGGGCCAAGACCGCCAAGGAGCGCGCCGACGAAGCCCGCAAGATCTTCCTTTGGGGGTTCCGGTCCTTCGAGTCGAAACTCATTTTCCAGGCAGGGGAAACGATCGGGACCGCCAAGGTTTTCGGCGGCGCGGCATCCGATGTGCCGCTCGTCGCCGACGGCGACGTGAAACTCCTCGTCCCCCATAATAGCACCGAGAAATTTTCCGGCCGCATAGTCTATACCGGTCCGCTGATCGCGCCGGTGGAGGAGGGCCGGGAGGTCGCGCATCTGAAAATTTCGCGCGGGACCTCGGAAGTGCTCGATCTCCCCTTGAAAACCGGGAGCGCCGTTCCGGAAGGCCCGCTCCCGCGGCGAGCCTTGGATGCCGGACTTGAATATGCGACCGGACTTTTTCGCAAATATGTCCTGAAACAATGATTGAGCAGAGGCTCGGGCGCGGATCTTTCATCACGCTCGAAGGCGGCGAAGGGGCGGGCAAATCGACCCAGACCCGTCTCGTCGTGGAAAAACTCCGCTCGAAAAACATCAAGGCGATCGCCACACGCGAACCCGGCGGCTCGGCGGGCGCGGAAATCTTGCGGGACGTGCTGCTGTCCGGCATCGTCAAACCGCTTGGACCCGCCGCCGAAGCGATTCTTTTTTCGGCGGCGCGAATCGATCATCTCGACACCATGATCAAGCCCGCCCTGGCTGCGGGGACCTGGGTCGTGTGCGACCGTTTTTCGGATTCGACCAGGGCCTATCAAGGAGCGCTCGGCAATCTCGACCCGCGCTTTCTCAGTGCGCTTGAGCGCGTGACCTTATCCGGCACAAGGCCAGACCTGACCTTGATCCTCGACCTTCCCGCCGAGATGGGCCTTTCCCGTGCGGCAGGACGGCGGAATGCGGGGGCCGCGCCCGACCGATTCGAGAGCGAGGACCTTGGGTTCCATCAGCGCTTGCGGGCAGCCTTTCTCGATATTGCGGCGGCAGAACCAGGCCGCTGCGTCACCATCGACGCCACTGGCAGCGAAGGGCAAGTGGAAGCGGCAATCTGGGAGGCTATTTCGGCAAGGCTTTTGGCAGACCCGGCAGCGCGAGGCACATATGGCGCCTAGAGACCTGGAGCAGCCCCCCGAGGCGGATCGATTCGGCGAGACGCCGCATCCGCGCGAGACGTTCAATCTGTTCGGCCATGCCGAAACAGAGCGGGCCTTGCTTCAATCCTATCGCAACGGAACTCTGCCGCAGGCCTTTCTTTTTGGCGGGCCGTCAGGAATCGGCAAAGCTACGCTCGCCTGGCGGCTGGCGCGCTTCATTCTCGCTCATCCCGATCCTGCCGCTCGCCAAGTCCTCGCCGCGACCGATCTCTTCGTCGCTCCCGACCATCCGGTGGCGCGCCAGATCGTCTCGCTCTCCCACGCCGATTTGATGCTGCTGCGCCGCGAGTGGAACGAGAAGACCAAAAAGCCCTTCACCGACATTCGGGTCGACGATATCCGGCGCGCCATCCACATGTTCCAGCAGGCGGCAGGGGCCGGCGGCTACCGCATCGCGATTCTCGATAGCGCAGAGGATCTGAACACCTCCGGCGCCAACGCGCTGCTGAAGCTGATCGAGGAGCCGCCACCGCGCTCGCTTTTCTTGATTGTCGCGCATCGGCCAGGCCAAGTGCTCGCGACCATCCGCTCCCGTTGCCGCAAGCTTCAACTCAAACCTCTGATGGACTCGGAAATCCTGGCCACCATCGAATCGCTTGGGGCCCCTTGGTCGGTTGCAGCCCCGGCAGACCGCGCAGCTGCGATCTCCGTGGCGAAAGGCTCTTTGCACGAGGTTCTACGCCGCCTTGGCGGGCAGGGAGGAGACCTTGACGAGCGGATTCGGCAAATGCTCGAGGCTTTGCCACAGGTCGATTGGCGCAATGTCCATGATCTCGCCGATCATGTCGTGAGCCGGGAGAATGGCGCCGATTACGATATG
>DASQCU010000375.1:0-1778 GCA_035634575.1 Beijerinckia sp. | reverse complement strand
CGTCTGCCCGAGGATTTGCCGGTCCTCTTCCTGCCCGTCCAGAGCTGCGGCTGTTCGATCGAGCACACGGATTTTCCCGGCACTTTGAGCCTGTCGCCGCAAACCGCGATCCGCGCCTGGACGGAACTTGGCGAATCGGTTCATCGTACAGGCTGCCGCAAATTGGTGCTGGCCAATTCGCATGGCGGGAATGTCGCTCTTCTTGACACGATCGCGCATGATCTGCGCGCAAAGCTTGACATGTTCGTCGTGATGGCAACCTGGCACCGGTTCGGTACGCCGGACGGGCTTTTTTCCGCCGATGAACAACGCCATGGCATTCACGCGGGCGAGATCGAGACCTCGCTGATGCTCTCCTTCCGGCCGGAACTGGTGCGGCGTGACAAAGCCGTGGATTTCGTCTCGAAAGCCGAAAAAATGGAAACGGATTTCACCTGGCTCAGGGCGGGCCGGCCGACAGGCTTCGGCTGGATGACGCAGGATCTTTCCCCCACTGGCGCGATGGGCAACGCGGGCGCCGCCACGGTTGAGAAGGGCGAGACCTGCGCCGATTATGGCGCCACTGCCTTTGTCGAACTCCTGCAGGATATCGAGGCTTTCGATCTAAGCCTGCTCGGCAATAAGCCGGTCGGATGAGGCAGGCTTCAACACCTTTTCAAGACGCAGCGCCGTGGCGCCATCCTCGTAATAATCATCGATCCTGCCGAATTGCTGATACCCGGCCTTTTTGTAGAGCTTGATCGCACGCCTGTTGCTGGCGCGCACTTCGAGCCGCAGTGATGTTGCCCCGTGCCCGCGCGCGGCTTTTTCGCTGGCCGCAAGAAGGCTTCCGCCAAGGCCGCGCCCCCGTTCTTGGCGTTGAAGCGCGATCGAATAAAGCCGCGCGACACGCGCACCCCGCCGGAACGCGACCAGACTATAGCCGGCAATAGTCTTGCCCCGCGTCGAGACGAGAAGAACCGCCGTTTCCGTTTGAATGTAATAGCGCAGACTCCGGCGTGAGAGGCGGTCGGTTTTGAAAGCCGCATTCTCGATGGCCTCAAGCTGATCGAGATCGTCGAGCTCTGCCTCCCGAATGGCCAAGGCCGGCTGCCTATTCGGCCTGCCAGGGAAATGTCCAGGTCTCGGTCAAGGCGCGCGAGCCGGTGCGCAGAAAGGCGCGCAAATCGGCTGATTGACCGGGTTCGAGCTGAACGTCCAAGGCCGCGCGGAACCCTTTTGTATGGGGGTTCGGGACAATGAACGAACGCACGATCTTGCCCCGGCTCGTCGAGGGAACGACTTCGACAAGAGAAGGGTCCGTGGCGAAATAGTCTAGATCGCCGCCGGCAAAATCCACGATGAAACGGCGGGACCCCGGTGGCACCGGGTCGGCGGAGCCAAGGGCGCGCGGCGTCGTCTGATAGGTATTGACCACCCGCCCGTTCGGCGAAAGGCTGCTCAGGTTCAGGCTCGCGATGATGCGATAGCCGAAGGTAAAAGGCCTGCCCGGCTCCGGCGCGTCTTTTGGCACGAAGGAGGCGACGATATTATCATTCGCTTCATCCGCAGTGGGCAGTTCGACCAGTTCGATCGCGCCCTCGCCCCAGCTTCCCTTTGGCTCGATCCAATAGCTCGGCCGCATTTCATAGGCGAGATCGAGATCCTGATAATGATTGAAATCGCGGTCGCGCTGCAAAAGGCCGAAGCCGCGAATATCGCGGTCGAGAAAGCTCGAAACTCCCGGCCGGACCGGGTTGCGCAAAGGCCGCCAGATCCATTCGCCGGTGCCCGAATGA
>DASQCU010000374.1:0-6316 GCA_035634575.1 Beijerinckia sp. | reverse complement strand
CGAGCAGCTCGGCACACGCGGCGCGGAATTGTCCGAACGTCTTACCGAATTCGAAGATGCCCTTGGGACAAGCGGCCGTCAGCTCCATACCGCATTGGCGACAAGTTCGAACGATCTGCGCGAATTGTTCGATTCACAGCGCACGAGCCTCGTCGAGCAGCTTGGCACGCGCGGCGTCGAATTGGCCGGACGCCTCGCCGAGCTTCAAAACGCGCTCAATGAAGGTGGCCGCGAGCTGCATGCGGCACTGGCGACAAGTGCGAACAATCTGCGCGTATTGTTGGATTCGCAGCGTGCAAGCCTCGTCGAACGGCTTGGCATACGCGGCGAAGAGATTACCCAGGGGATGACCAACGTCGGCGAGACCGTTACACAAGCGCTCGAGGGACGCGGCATTGCCATTGTCCAGCGCCTGGGGGAAAGACAAGAAGAACTCGTAACCGCGATCGAGGCTTCCTCCGCGCGATTGCGCGATGCATTCGAGGCTGGTGCCACCGCGTCGATCGGCACACTCGTCGAGACTCATGAAAAACTGCGCGGCGAAATGGCGGAAATCCGCGACAGGCTCGCCGAGAACAGTGCCTCGTTGCATGAGGCGATCAATGCGGCCAATGGCAATTTTGCCTCGGTCGAACATTCGCTCTCCGATCGCCTGCAGGATTTTACCAGCCTGCTCTCGCAGGTCACGCAGGAGGTCGAAACACTCAAGGAAGCTGCCGCCGCGACTCTCGGTCAAGCCGATGCGGTCGCCGATACGATCGCGCGCCACCACGAAACGCTCAGCCTCACGGGCGAGCAATTGGCTCGTTCGCAAGGCGCGCTCGATGAGATGCTTGAGGTTCGGCGGGTCTCGCTCGAAGGCTTGCTAGCAAACCTCGACCAAAGGCGCAGGGATTTCGCTTCCATGATGCAATCCTTCGCAACCCTTGCCGAGGAGTCGTTCCAGCGCGCCGAGACACGCGCCAGGGAGATCGGCACCTTCCTGACGGAGGCATCGCAATCCACCGATGGACTCATCGAGACTCGATTCGCCGAAATTCGCGCCACGATGAACGAGGAGCGCGAACGCGCAATGGCCGACCTCCGCGCAACCTGTGACGAGACCAATACCCAACTCGGCGCCATTTTCGGACAGACGGATCGGTTCCAATCCGCCGCCGCCGAAATGCGGACCATGGGCCAGCAGATCCAGCAGGAACTCGAGACAACGCGCGAGGCCCTGCGCCGCAGCACGATCGATCTGCCGCGTGAGACAGCCGAACAGGCCGCATCCATGCGCCGCGTCGTTGCGGATCAGGTCAAGGCTCTCGACGAATTACGTGACATCGTCACGCGCTCGGGCCGCGCGCTGGATATAGCGGAGCCGAGCGGACAGACGCGCCAGGTGGCGCCGCCCCCGCCACGGCCCGTGCAAGAGACCCAACGGCCCTGGGTGCCGACACGGCCCACGCGCGCGACCGTCCCGCCGCCGGCTGAGCGCGGCCCGGGCTGGCTCTCCGATCTTCTCGCACGCGCCTCGAATGAGGAGGCTCAAGAAGACGCGAAAGAAGATGCCAAGAAAAAGGCTAGGAGCCAGTCCCCGGCAAAGCCGCTCGATCCGATCTCGCTCGACGTCGCGCGCATGATCGACCAGGAGGCAGCCGCGGATGCCTGGCAACGCTACCGGCGCGGGGACACCCAGGCCTTTTCTCCCAAGATCTATGTCGGACGCGGTCAACAGACCTTCGAGGAAGTCCGCCGCCGCTATCGGAGCGATCCGGAGTTTCACAATACGGTCGACCGCTATGTGCAGGAATTTGAAAAAATTCTCGCCCAGCGGGACAATCAGGACGAAAATGCGCAGCGCGATTATCTCCTGTCGGATACGGGCAAGGTCTATACGATGCTGGCCCATGCCGCTGGCCGGCTGAGCTGAAGCGAAAGCTGGCGAAAGGTTCCATCGGCCGGTGGAAAGTAAGCCACAGCCTGCGCCATCCCACAAGGAACGGGCGGCGCAGGAGCGCCAGGCCAGGGTCAAGCCCCTGCTGGACAAGACCTCATACGAAATCCGTTTGATCGCTTCGCGATGGATTTCGTCTTCGCTCAAGCGCCGCGCGGGCTTGACGATTTCCGGTTGATCCGCGAACAGATCAACCGGAAATCGTATCAGAAATCCTTAAGGCCTTCGGGATCAATATATAGCCAGCCGGCCTGTAAGCCGGGTTCTGTAAGGCGAGCGGCGAAACCGCCCACGTGATGGCCATTCCTCTAGGACGGCCGTTACCGGCCGTCTCAAGCAACCAACCCGGACGACGATCCGGAGACGGACCGGAGGCCGGCTCAAGGGAGCCAAGCCTCATTGTCGCCCCTATTCGGTTTTGCTCCCGGTGGGGCTTGCCGTGCCGCTCATGTTACCATGAGCGCGGTGCGCTCTTACCGCACCGTTTCACCCTTGCCGCCCGGCCGAAACCGCGCGGCGGTTTGTTTTCTGTGGCGCTTTCCCTAGGGTCACCCCCGCCGGACGTTATCCGGCACCGTGTCTCCATGGAGCCCGGACTTTCCTCCACGTTTTTTTAAAAAAGTGGCGGCCATCCGGCCGACTGGCTTTGACGGGCATAGGCTCGAAGCCATGCAGCGTCAATCGGGGAATTGTGCGCGCCGCACCAACCGGAAAAATCCTCATCCGCGGCGGATTGTAACTTGACCTTGGGCAGAGCTTGAGCTGTCTAGTACCACAGGTCATAAAGAATGACCTGGTGGTGCCACTCTCGAATTTTCGCCAGCGCTAAAGAAAAAGCGAAAATTCGAGAAAGGAACCAAGGTTCGCCTTTTGCGATCCTTGGTATCGTTAAGGTTTTCGGTTCAAAATCGCGCGAAAACAAAACTGATCAAGGAGGCGCCGGCGGCTCAGGCGCATTCGTGGTCAGTCAGGCTGGGGAAGCAAAAGATCAAGAAACCCTGGGGATATCATGCATAGAAAGTTTTCCTCGATAGCTTTTGTCGCACTCTCTCTCGCCTTGGCGGGCTGCGGCTATACACCGGAACAGCGTGCGGCGAGCGGCGCGGCGCTTGGCGGCGCGACAGGCGCAGCCATTGGCGCGGCGGCAGGCAATAGCGCGGGCGCTGCCTTGGCAGGTGGCGTGCTCGGCGCAGCGACTGGCGCCATCATCGGCGCCAATACACGCCCTGCTCCACCGCCACCGCCTCCTCCGCCGCCTCCACGTTGCGCGAGATTTGCATATGATGCCTATGGCAATCCGTTCTGCGCGGCCTATTACGGCTATTAGAGCATTTTCAGGCGAAGTGGATGCCGGTTCGCCGTCCGAAAATGCGATAAAACAAACAAGTAGAGCGCCCTTCCGATTCAATTAGAACGGAAAGCGCTCTAACCCAAAAGCGTGACCCAAGTCAAAGTGACACAAGATAGTTTCAAACAAGACAGTGCCCTTGCCGAAACAATCTGCCCATCGGCAAACCATGGCGATCGGAAGGGCCGGATGCCCGATTCGATCATCCTGCATCACACGGGCATGGTCTCCGGCGAGGCTGCCTTGCGTCATCTTTGCGATCGCGCTTCCGAGGTCTCGGCGCATTATTTCATCTGGGAGGATGGGCGCATTGTCCAGCTTGTCCCGGAAAGCCGCCGCGCGTGGCACGCCGGCCGCTCCTCCTGGGCTGGCGAGCGCGACATGAACTCGGTCTCGATCGGGATCGAGCTCGTCAATCCCGGCCCCGAGGGCGGCTCCCCGCCCTATCCGGTCGCCCAGATCGACGCGTTGATTGCTTTGTGCCTCGACATCACGCAGCGCCGTGGCATCGAGCCGCAACGTGTGCTTGCCCATTCCGATATAGCACCAGACCGCAAAAGCGATCCGGGCGAATATTTCCCCTGGGCCAGGCTCTCCGAGGCTGGGGTGGGCCATTACGTGCCGCCGGTCAAAATCGTCGATGGTCCGCGCTATGAACACGGCGCCCATGGGGAACATATCGAGGTGCTGCAATCCATGCTCGCCATCTATGGCTATGGGTTGACCATCACCAATCTTTATGGGGTCAAGACAGAAGCCGTCGTGCGCGCCTTCCAGCGCCATTTCCGCCCGGACCTTGTCGATGGCATTGCCGATGTCTCGACAATCGAAACCCTCAAAGCCTTGCTGGAAACCCGGCCGCGTCAATCCCGCCGGATCATCACCGCAGCCAATGAGCTGAACTGAGCCCCTTTTCTTCTTCAAGTGACGCAGCCTGTCAGGTCTCACCCGGGTCGCCCAAGGGCTTGGTCCTTTTACCGTATTCTCGCCTTTTCCTGGAAAAAGCGGAAATTCGAGAATGGCACCGACAGTCACAAGAATGGTACAAGTCTCGCATAATTCTAAATGTGCAACGCTTGGTGCGAATTTGTGGCGAAAACGCGCGAGAGGCACCAGGACGAAGCTTTGTTTAGAAACTCCAGCATGTGACCCTTTCCTTGGAATTGGGTTCAGGAGAGCGATCCATGGCCAAAATACTGGAAAAACTCAATAGTGCGGTGCTGTCCGGCGCTGTATTGGTGCTGCTTGCGCTCATCCTCCTCCACCGCAATGATTTGGCGGGATGGGCGTTCTGGGGACCGTTCTTCACATTTCTACATGTGCTTTCCGGCGTCGTCTGGATCGGGCTGCTCTATTATTTCAACCTGGTGCAAATCCCGACCATGCCTAAAGTTCCGGCAGAGCTTAAGCCAGGCGTGAGTAAATTCATAGCACCCGAGGCGCTCTTCTGGTTCCGTTGGGGAGCGGCCTCCACCGTCGTCACGGGTCTCATCGTATTCTTCAGCGGAACCGCCGTCTCGACCCCGACCATTCAGATCGGCATGTTGCTCGGTCTCATCATGGCCTTCAACGTCTGGTTCATCATCTGGCCCAATCAGAAGAAGGCGCTCGGTCTCGTTGAAGCAGATGACGCGACCAAGGCCAAATCCGCGCGCATAGCCATGCTGACTTCGCGGACTAATTTCGTCCTGTCGCTGCCCATGCTCTATTGCATGGTGACCGCGCGGCTCGTCGGATAAGTCTTCGCGCTTGGGCTGTCGCCAGATATTTCCAAGGATCGCAGGGCGATCCTTGGTCGTTCCTTATGAAGGCTGATTAAATTACTCCGCCGCTTGCGCCACCTGGGCCGGATCATAGTTCAACACCGGCGCCAGCCAGCGTTCGACTTCCGCCACGTCGAGCCCCTTGCGGGCGGCGTAATCCTCGACCTGATCGCGCTCGACCTTGGCGACGCCGAAATAATGCGCCTCAGGATGGGCGAGATAGAGACCGCTGACCGACGATCCGGGCCACATAGCGTAGCTTTCGGTCAAGGTCACGCCGATGCGGCGTTCGGCTTCGAGCAGGCGGAACAAAGTCGCCTTTTCAGTATGATCGGGTTGCGCCGGATAGCCCGGCGCCGGGCGGATGCCGCGATAGGCTTCCGCAATCCGGTCCTCGCTGCTCAAGACCTCCTCTGGCGCATAGGCCCAGAACTCGCGGCGGACCCGTTCGTGCATCCGCTCGGCAAAGGCTTCCGCGATGCGATCGGCAAGCGCCTTCACCATGATCGAACCATAATCGTCATTTGCCTTGGCAAAACGCTCGGAAATCTTCTCTTCGCGCGCGCCGGCGGTGACGACAAAACTGCCGATATAATCCGCCTTGCCGCTCTCATGCGGCGCGACGAAATCGGCAAGCGCCAGATTGGGCCGCCCATCGCGCCGCGACAATTGCTGGCGCAAGGTGAAGAAAGTCGCGAGTTCGCCCCGGCGCGATTCACCCGTATAGAGCTTGATATCGTCACCAACACTATTGGCGGGCCAGAAACCGATCACGGCTTTTGGATCGAACCAATGTTCCTCGACAATACGCTTTAGCATGGCCTGCGCATCGTCAAATAATTGTTTTGCCGCCGCGCCCTGCTTCGGATCGTCGAGGATCGCCGGATAGCGCCCGCGCAATTCCCAGGTCTGGAAGAAAGGTGTCCAATCGATATAGGGTACGAGTTCGCCGACATCATAGCTGCCGAAGATCCTTGAACCGGTGAAGGTGGGGCGCGGGGGGACATAGGCCGCCCAATCCGGCTTGAAAGCATTTGCCCGGGCACGCGCTAGCGGCAGGCGCTGTTTCTCGGCCTCAGATCGCCGATGCGCATCGGCAACCTTCTTATACTCGGCGCGCACATTGTCGATATAAGCATCGCGTGTCGAAGAGAGCAGCGATTGCACTGTGCCGACCGCGCGGCTCGCATCGGTCACGTAGACCGTCTGGCCTTTGGAATAATTGGGGTGGATCTTCACCGCCGTATGCACGCGGCTCGTCGTCGC
>DASQCU010000373.1:0-11647 GCA_035634575.1 Beijerinckia sp. | reverse complement strand
CACCATGTCATCGCGATGAATGATTGCCGCCCGGCCCGGCATGCCGAGTACGCTCTCAATATCCTGAGAATTGCGCCCGGCGATCTGTACCGCGTGGCTCGTGTCATAAGCAACAAGGCCTCTGCCGATTTCGGCGCCACGATCGTCGCGGATGAGGACGCAATCGCCGCGCATGAAATTCCCTTCGACGCGGGTTACGCCAGCAGGCAACAGGCTTTTGCCTGTGCTGATCGCCTGGCTCGCGCCGGCATCTATATGCAAAGCGCCGCGCGGTTCGAGCGAGCCCGCGATCCATTTCTTTCGCGCGGTGACCGGATTCGAGCCGGTCAGGAACCAGGTGCAGGGCGCGCCCTCCCTGATCCGCGCAACGGGATGCTCGATCCGCCCGTCGGCGATGAGCATATGGGTGCCGCCCGTCGTCGCGATTTTTGCAGCCTCGATCTTGGTGCGCATTCCGCCGCGGGAAAGCTGCGAGGCCGCGCCTCCCGCCATGGCCTCGATCTCGGCGCTGACCTTTTGAACGACCGGGATCAGCCGTGCATCGGGGTTTTCCAGAGGTGGGGCAGTATAGAGTCCGGCGACATCGGAGAGCAGAATCAGAAGATCGGCGCTTGCCATGGTTGCGACGCGGGCGGCGAGACGGTCATTGTCGCCATAGCGAATCTCGGAGGTTGCGACCGTATCATTCTCGTTGATGACGGGAACGGCGCGCAGGTCGAGAAGACGCTCGATCGTCGCTCTCGCGTTGAGATAGCGGCGGCGTTCCTCCGTATCGCCCCAGGTGACGAGAATTTGGCCCGCGTTGATTTTCAAATTACCGAGCACTTCGGCCCAGGTCCGGGCCAGCGCGATCTGGCCGACGGCTGCCGCCGCCTGGCTGTCTTCGAGCCGCAAGGCGCCGGGCGGCAGGCCAAGCACTGTGCGGCCAAGCGCGACAGAGCCGGAAGAGACGACGAGAACATCGGCGCCGTTTGTGTGCAGGCTGGCAATATCTTCCGCAAGCGAGATCAGCCAGCTGCGTTTGACACAGCTTTGCGCACGATCGACGAGGAGCGATGAGCCGACCTTGATCACGACGCGCTTGAAGCGGTCGAGGCGTGGAAGCGCAAGGGCGCGCGGCTCAGCCGGTTGGACCAGGCTCAAGGATGCCATTGCGCCGGGACCCCCGCATGACTTGCTTCCTGCGTGTTCGCTTCGTCGATAATCGCAAGAAGCGCGCGCAGCGTTTCGCGCAGATTGGTGTGCGTTGCGGACGATAATTTGAGCGGCGTGCGTTTGGCTGCGCGTTTCAGCCGGGCCATTTGCTGCTTCAGGGTCTCTGCATCGACGCTGTCGATCTTGGACAAGGCGACGATTTCCGGCTTCTCTGTGAGCCCGCCGCCATAGGCCTCGAGTTCATGGCGGACCGTTTTATAGGCCTTGCCGGCATGCTCGCACCCTGCATCGACGAGATGCAGGAGGACGCGGCAACGCTCGATATGGCCGAGGAACCTGTCACCGAGACCATGGCCTTCATGCGCGCCTTCGATAAGGCCGGGAATATCGGCGAGCACGAATTCGCGATCGTCGCAGGCGACGACGCCAAGCTGCGGATGCAAAGTGGTGAACGGATAATCGGCGATCTTCGGCCGCGCCGCGCTCACGGTTGCAAGAAAGGTCGATTTGCCGGCATTGGGCAGGCCGACAAGTCCGGCATCGGCGATGAGCTTCAAGCGCAGCCAGATGGTGTGTTCCTCGCCCTCCTGGCCAGGATTGACGCGGCGCGGCGCCTGATTGGTCGAGGTCTTGAAATGGGCATTGCCGAAGCCGCCATTCCCACCCTTGGCGAGGCGGACGCTTTGGCCGGCCTTGGTCAGATCGGCGAGAAGCGTCTCGCCATCCTCGTCGAAAATCTGGGTTCCGACCGGCACTTTCAGGACTGCGTCGGCGCCTTTGCCGCCAGCGCGGTTCTGGCCCATGCCGTGCATTCCGGTTTTCGCCTTGAAATGCTGCTGATAGCGATAATCGATCAGGGTATTGAGGCCCTCGACGCAAAGCGCGATGACATCGCCACCCTTTCCGCCGTCGCCGCCGTCAGGGCCACCGAATTCGATGAATTTCTCGCGCCGGAAGGAGAGGCAGCCGGCGCCGCCGTCCCCCGAACGAATATAGACCCTAGCCTGATCCAAGAATTTCATAGCGCCGTTTGCCTGAAGCAAGATGACTTAATTTTTGAATCGTCATCTTAGTATTCGTTTTGTTGCGTGTCCGGACGCAAAACCGGTTTCCGCTTTAGCTGGACACGCCATCCAAGCCCTCATCCTGAGGAGCGCCGTAGGCGCGTCTCGAAGGAGGAGGGTGGTTTGAGGGAGCACCGGAAGTCATCCTTCGAGACGCAGGCTTCGCCTGCTCCTCAGGATGAGGCGGTGGCTTTTGAACAAGGTTGTCATCAAGACGGTTTCCCGCAGGAAAAGATGCGGAATCGAGCAATGCTATAGCGAGGATCATGTTGCCGCAATCCCGGCTCAAGCCTCCGGGGAGGCTGCCAGCTCGTCGAGCTCTGCCTGCTGGTTGGCGTCGTGGTTTTGATGCACCATCGGCGGCAAAATGCGCGCGCCGCGCCGAAGATTCCACGTCTTGCGGTCAAGCTCGAAACGATCGCAAGGGTAGAGCCCGCCGCGTGCCGCCAGATAATCGAGGCCGGTATCCACATAGACAAAGCCGGATTTCTCCAAAACCCGGCGCGAGGCGGGATTGATGACGCGGGAATTGGCGTGGATCCGCGCGGTCCCGGTCACGCCGAAGATGATGTCGATGAAAGCCTTCACCGCCTCGGTGGCGAGACCCTTGCCCCAAAAGGCGGGCGCCAGCACATAGCCGAGCTCGATATCCTGCGCTTCGGAAACGCTCGCGCTGATGAGCCCCATCATCGTGCGGACACCGCTCTTTTGCGTCAGCGCGAGGACGAGCGCTTTCTTGTTCGCATTATCGGCACGCGAGCGCAAAATGAAACGTTCTGCTTCACCCGGCGGATAGGGATGCGGGATGGCGGCCGTCATTTGCGCAGCTTCCGGCAGGCTGGCAAAGGCGGTGATGGCTGCGGCATCGGCAGCGCGCGGCCAACGCATCCAAAGCCGCCGCGTCTCGATGCGGAAAATATCGTCCGAAGTCAAATCCGGAAACATGCGTCACTCCGGTTCGGTGCGCCTCTGGCGAGATCGCAAACGAAAAAAGGGGCGGTGGCATTCCCACATCCCCTTCAAAACCTTCACGGGTTTTCCGGACTATCCCCCTGAATTTTCAGGGGCGGTCTTCATCAAGAGAAAAACCAAGTCCACTGGGTCTGTGGGACAAGTGGAGGTTTTTCTCAAAAATCTCCACCTTTATTCTGCGGCTTCGCCGATTTGGATTTGCGGCGATGGCAGGACCGAAACATAGGATCGGCCATTGCCTTTGGTTTGGAATTCGACTTTGCCTTCAATAAGGGCGAAGATGGTGTGATCCTTGCCGATGCCTACATTCGAGCCAGGATGCCATTTGGTCCCGCGTTGGCGCACAATAATATTGCCGCCTAGCACGGCCTCTCCGCCGAATTTCTTCACACCGAGACGCCGGCCTTTCGAGTCGCGGCCGTTGCGAGACGAGCCGCCTGCCTTCTTGTGTGCCATTATTTCCGCTCCAACCCAGGACGGCAGGACGCGCTCAGGGCGCCCGCCGCGAAATTAGCAAATCCTATACCAGAAATTCCGCCCGTCTCAAAGCAGGACTAGGCGGTGATTCCGGTGATCTTGACCAGCGTCAGGTCTTGCCGGTGGCCGCGCTTGCGCTTCGAATTCTGACGCCGGCGCTTCTTGAAGGAAATCACCTTCGGGCCACGCGCCTGCTCGACGATTTCACCGGCGACGCTGACGCCAGCGATGAAAGGAGCGCCGAAGCGCGGCTCGCCCTCGCCAGCGAGCATGAGAACATTATCAAAGGTCACGGCATCGCCGGGCGCACCGTCGAGGGCCATGACGGTAATTGTATCCTCGGCGGTGACGCTATATTGCTTGCCGCCGGTTTTAATGACTGCGAACATCATTTTTCCCAGTGTTCAATCCGGCTCTTCCACGATTGGACCGCCGTTCCAACGGAACAGAAGAGACAATCGCGGCGGCCGGCTTCTTTGCAGTTGTCTACAACGAAAATCCGTCGATCGGTCGTTTTGTTCTCCAACGGTCATTCCTTATGACCGTTGTGGACGTTCCCAGGAGACCAAACAAAAAACAAGACCAAACGAAAAACGCGGCCGATGGCCGCGCCGAACGCTACATAGCTATAGACTGATCGTCCCTTTGTCAATCAAATCCGCCGAAATCCACAAGCCGGCGGGTAAGCGGCAGCCTTGACCTGATCCATATCAGAAAAGGCATGCCCCATTTGAGCCATGATCAACTGGCTTGGTCGATAGTGGAACATGCGTTATGCACGACGCATCGCACGGCGGCCAAATGAATTTCGCTCTTTCCCAAAGCAGACGATTGGAAAACGTTGCACCGGTGGTTAAGCTCGCGGCAACGAAATGGACATGGATTGGCTCGTGCGAACGCACATTCTGAGCGCGCAATTCGCAGGGGCCATTGATTTGGGCCATGAGCCAGCCATTGAGGCTGACGGGAAGCGCCATACGGCCTTCGACCACAGGCGCGTGTCGCTGCGTTGGCTCGCCGGCACGATTCTGACCGGCCTTTCCGGAGCTGCCCTCATCGGCGCGGCGATCTATGCGGCGCTCGATCATCAATCGAATTTCGCGGAAGCGCCCATGCCGGCGCTGTCGCCGCGCAAGGAGGCGAGTACCGACACGGTCATTAATTCGCGCAAGGGCGATCGCCTAGTCAAATCCGTGGATATTGTGGCTGCCAAGCAGACGTTCCGCGCCCCGACGACAATCAAGATCGGCGATAAGGAAGTTGTTAAAATCCATGGTTTCAGCCGTGTCGAGACGACATTGCTGCTGACAAGCGCCGGTTTCGCGGATGAAGTTCCCGAGTTCAATCCGTTGAAGCTTCTCGCCGACGCGCGCAACCCGATCGAGGCCGCGCCAGAGCCGGTCCAGGATGATGCCGAGGTTTCCTGGGCCACGCATGATCTCAATGTTCAGGACGTGTCCACGGTCGCCGCTCTATCGGCCGAGGAGGTCCAGGCGCAAGTTGCCGAACATGTCAAGAACACGCTGAATGCGGGCGCAAGGCCGTTTGCCCTGCCGCCGCAATTGCTCTTGATGCGAACGAGCCGGGCCAATCCGGCGGGCGTGCTGGCCTATGCCAACCCGGCGGATTCGATCACGGCGCCTTTCTCGTCGATCGAGGTCCGCATGGTGCCCGAGAATGTCACCATCATGCCGCGTTCGGCCCAGGCAACGGTGCAGCCGACGCAGATGGAGGAACGTCTCGTCGTCGTGCGCCATGGCGAAACGCTGGAAGATGAGCTGCGCGTCGCGGGTATCGCGAGAGATAATATTGCTGCCATCGTTGCGGCGTTCGGGGCAAGACGCGGTGAACCGGCCGTGGCGGAAGGACGCCGGCTCAAGCTCCTCTTCGCCGATCTCGACGGATCGGGCAGGAACATGACCCTGGCGCGGCTTTCGGTCTATGCCGATGAGACGCTCGAGACGACGATCGCGATCACCGATAAGGGGACCTATCTGCGCGTGACTGCGCCCGAAACCGCGCCGAAAAAGCCTCAGGTCGAGGAGACAGACGATGATGATGATTCGAACGGAATGCGCCTTTATGATTCGCTCTACGAGACAGCGTTGAAGCAGGATATTCCGCGCCCGATCATCGACGATCTCGTGCGGGTTTTTGCCAATGATGTCGATTTCCAGCGCTCGGTGAGGGGCGGCGATTCGTTTAGCGCCTTCTACGAGGAGAACGAGGAAGGCGACCATCGTAACGAACTTCTCTATGCGACGATCACGGCGCGCAATGAGACCTACCGCTATTATCGTTTTCAGACACCCGACGACGGCCTTATCGATTATTACGATCAAAGCGGCCGCTCAACGCGCAAATTCCTGGTGCGCACGCCTATCGTGAACGCCAAGTTCACGTCGGGCTTCGGCAACCGCTTCCATCCGATCCTCGGCTATTCGCGGCCGCATACAGGTGTCGATTGGGCGGCACCCATTGGCACGCCGATTTTCGCCGCCGGCAATGGCACGATCATCAAGGCGGGATGGGATTCAGGCTATGGACGGCGTGTCGAGATCCAGCACGCGAACGGCTATATCACGACCTATAATCACATGTCGGGGTTCGCGCGCGGCGCCACAGAAGGCGCGCGGGTGCGGCAAGGCCAGGTGATCGGCTATCTCGGCCAGACCGGGCTCGCGACTGGCCCGCATCTCCACTATGAGGTCATGGTGAACGGCCATTTCGTTGATCCGATGCGGGTCAAACTTGCCCGCACCCGCGAATTCGATGGGTCAATGCTCGCCGTGTTCAAGCGCGAACGGGACCGCATCGACGCGCTGCTTGCCAAGGCGCCAAATGCCGACCGGGTCGCGGATGGACGCGTGAATTGAAGGCCCTGATTGCTCCTAAGCTCCCGTCTGAAATTTCCGAAAGAGTTGACGAAAATTTGAGAGCGGAATGTCATCCCACCTGAGCTTTGGTGCAACGCGAAGAACCATAGGACGGGCCGTCATTGCGAGCGAAGCGAAGCAATCCAGTCGGCATGCGGGGTATCATGGATTGCTTCGTCGCTGCGCTCCTCGCAATGACGACTCCCAGCGTTGGGTTCTGATCAAAGGATAGGACCGCGCGTTAGCGTAGATCCGACGTGATGGTGGAATGATCGGAGCCGAGGAGCTTCATCCGCACCAGCACATCGCCGTCGAACCAGACGTCGCGCTCATAGTCACCGGTCTTGTCGGTGATCTTGTAATGATGTGTCTTGTGCGTCGCGCTCTGGACCTGCAGGGTCTCCTCGCCGAGGTCCTTGACCTTGATCGACAGGCGCTTTCCCGTGACCGGATCGAAAATGTCCTGCTGGTTGATGATGTCCTTGCTCCACAGGCTCGCGGGAAACATCCCCTTGAGCGCGTCGCTGTGCTTGCCATCGATCTCGATATTCACCTTGTCGGGCGAGGGAGCGACGACATTGATCGCATGTTTCGTCCCATTGTCATCGGTCTCCGATTTGAAGGCGACGAGCTGACCGTTTTTCCAGGTTTCCTTGCAGGAATGGGCGTAGCGGTAGGCCTCGATGAACATGACCTTGACGTGAATATCCGTCGCGATCTTCACCTGGGTCGTATCGTTCTGACGTTCTATATCGACGGTATTGGTCCCGATCTTATCGTCGCCGCGAAAAATATCGAACACCTGCCGGGTCTTGACCGAGTTCGGCGGCACGTCCGCGAGGGTAGGCGAGAGCGGCGCGGAAACCGCCAAGGAGAGAGGACACGCAAGAATCGAGGTCGAAAGGCCGAGGGCAATGCCGAATTTTCGCATGATCAGCACCCGTGTTATGTGCATGGTCCAATAGCCGAGCGGAGTAGGAAAACACCTTGCAGAATTTTTGAACGGCGACATTGTGCTATCGCAGTTTAAAAACCCTGTTTCAGAAATCGTGCCGAATATCCCGCCCGGAACAATCCTACTGGGAAAAGTCTCTCTTCGACAACCCTGCCCGGGAAAAGCGACCGTTTTGGGACAAGGACAAGGTCTTCGCGCGGGAGCATCAATATTCACGATGACAAATCAAGGCGAAAGCCATAAGCGCGGCCTTGCCAAGTGGCGATCCGCGGCCAAGTGGCGATCCGTGCGGCCACGCTTGGCTTGCGGGTTGACCGTTGGACCACTCTCAGAATTTCTGGCTGCCGCTTCCGGCTGCGGAGCATGAGCGTGATTGCGATTATTTCCGTTATCCTGCCGGTGTTCGGACTGCTTGGGCTTGGTTTTCTGGCCGCGCATTTTCGCTTCATGGCCGAGCACAGCGATGAAAGCCTGTCACGATTCGTGTTCGCTTTTTGCCTTCCGGCCCTGATCTTCCGCACGATGGAGAGGGCGGTTCTTCCGCAAGCCCAGCCCTGGGGCTATTGGATTTCCTTTTTTGTTGCCTGCGCGATCGCCTGGGGCTTGGCCATGCTGATCGCACGGCGCTCCTTCCGAACCAACCATGCCGAGACGGTTGTCGCTGGATTTTCCGCCGGGCAATCGAACACGGCCTTTGTCGGCATACCTTTGATCCTCAATGCCTATGGCGACTCTGGCGCGGTCCCGCTCTTCCTTTTGATGGCGGTGCATTTGCCAATCACAATGACCAGCGCGGTCTTGCTGATGGAAGGCCGCGACAGGATCCGATTCGGCATCCTCGGGCGCCGTCTTCTCTTCAATCCGATGATGATCGGATTGGTCGGCGGGGTCGTCTGGCGCGCCACCGGGCTTGGGGTCGCGGGCCCCTTGAATACGGTTGTCAGCGAACTTGCCGATGCGTCGATCCCTTGCGCGCTTTTCGCGATGGGCCTTGCCCTGCATCGCTTCGGGTTGAAGGGGCAGATGAAGCTTGTCGGCATCATCACTTTTTTGAAGCTCATTCTGCATCCAAGCCTCGTCTGGCTGTTCGCCTTCAAGGTCTTCACCATGCCGCCGGTCTGGGCTGGGGTGGCGGTTCTCTTCGCGGCCATGCCGACTGGCATCAATGCCTATCTCTTCGCCGGACATCACAAGGCTGCCGAATCGACCGCCTCGAGCGCGATCGCGATTTCGACCGGGCTTGCACCCTTCTCGGCTGCCTTATGGCTCTGGCTGCTGCACGCCGGTGTGCATTGATACTCACCCAGCCTTGGCGGGCACGGCGGGCAGGAGTCTTTCGCGAACTTCCAAAGGCGAAAGCCCTTCCTGGCGCAGCGTGCGCAGCGCCTTGGCCCGCAGGCTTTTCGAGAGCTTCTGGCCGGAAGCATCGCGCAGGAGCCCATGATGGTGATAGCTGGGCTCGGGCAGGTCTAGCAGGACCTGCAGCAGACGGTGCAGGCTCGTCGCCATGAAAAGATCCTCGCCACGCACCACTTCGGTGACGCCTTGCAGGGCGTCGTCGATGACGACGGCTATGTGGTAGCTTGTTGGAATATCCTTGCGCGCCAGCACCGCATCGCCCCAAAGATCGGGCTCGGCACGAACCTCGCGAGCTTCCGTCTCGCGGCTGAGCCCATTCGGCCCAAACTCACGCCAGCCGAGCCTTGCGTCGATTTCCGCCATGGCTTCCTGCATGTTGATGCGCTGCGCGGCATGCTGGCCGGCATCGAGGCGGCGTTGTCTTTCCGCTGCCGAGAGATGTTTGCAGGTGCCGGGATAGAGGGGCGAGCCATCGGGGTCGCGCGGCCAATCCGGCCGTCCGGCGACGGCCGCCATGATTTCCCCGCGTGTGCAAAAACAGGGATAGGTAAGGCCCCGCGCGGCCAATTCTTCCAGGGCGCGGGCATAGTCGGAGAAATGCTCCGATTGCCGCCGCACGGGCAGCTCCCAGTCCAATCCGAGCCAGTGCAGATCGTCATAGACCGCCTGTTCGAACTCGGGACGGCACCGGTCGATGTCTATGTCTTCAATGCGCAAGAGCAGCCGGGCGCCGGATTCTTTTGCCATCTTATAGTTGAGCAAGGCCGAATAGGCATGGCCAAGATGCAGATAGCCGTTAGGCGATGGCGCGAAGCGAAAGACTCGATTTGTGAAGGAGCGGGTCATGTCTCACTCTGATCAACCATCTCCCGGCGGGATTATACCACAGGTCATAAAGAATGACCTGTGGTGCCACTCTCGAATTTTCGCTAACCCTTTGAAAAAGCGAAAATTCGAGAAAGGAACCAAGGATCGCCTTTTGCGATCCTTGGCAAACCTATTCCGCCGCTTCCGGTTCTGTTCATATAGGACACCGCCATTGCAAATGAACAGGCGGCGCGCGACCCGCCTTCGTGCCTCAGCCGCCGGTTGCCGGAATGAGGCATTGCGGCCAAGCGGCGCTTTGCCTATGACGCGGGGTGAAAGGCCGGGATGGGATCGGCTTGACGAGGGGTTCTTGACCGGAGCCTGAAATCAAGCTTTTTCAGACCTTCTCAAACCCGATGGAACAAAGATGGCGGCAATGATCGATGGCCCGCGCGTAGCGGCGAAATCTCGCACGACGAAACAACTCGTCGTTTTCCTGCACGGCTATGGGGCGGATGGCAATGATCTGATCGCTATCGCCAAGCAATGGCAGAATTTTTTGCCGGACGCGGCTTTTGTCTCGCCGCATGCGCCTGAGCCTTGCGCCCAGGCCCCTGGCGGGAGGCAATGGTTTCCATTGAACGTGCTCGATCCCAATCCGGCTGAGCAATGGGCCGGTTTGAACAAGGCGCAGCCGGTACTGGATGCATTCCTTGATGCCGAGCTCAAACGTTACGGTCTCGATGATACGAAGCTCGTTCTCGTTGGCTTCAGCCAGGGCACGATGCTTGCCCTCCATGCCGGTCTTCGCCGTCAGCATGCGCCAGGGGGAATTCTCGGCTATTCAGGCCTGTTGGTCGGGCCGGAGCATCTCAGCGAGGCGGGCGCGCTTCTGCCGAATGGCAAAAGGCCGCCGATCCTTTTGATCCATGGCAATCAGGACGAGCTGGTTCCCGCCGAAGCTTTGTTCATTTCCGCCGAGGAACTGGCGAAAGCCGATATCCCTTGCGAATGGCATCTTTCGACCGGTCTCGGCCATGGGATCGATGGCACCGGGCTGGCGCATGGCGGGCTCTTCACCGCAAAATGTCTGAAAGTCAAGCTGGGGCCGGAAGCCAAGGTCAAGCTCTAGGGCCGACCGGGCCGCGAAGCATAAAGTCCACACCGGTTTTCGGATAGGTTGCATTGGCTGACCAACGAGACTGTGCTTAAGCAGGCTCAAGGCGCATCTGCAAGATCGTCCGCCTGAGCCTCGCTGAGAAGGGTATTGAGCAAGCTGATGAACCGTTCGGCGTCCGCAGGTTCGGCCTCGACGTAAGTGTCGAGAATCACGGAATCCTGGGGCGAGGTCTTGCGCAGAAGCTGGACGAGGTCGAAGGCAACCTTGCGTGCATGTTCGGTGGAGAAAGCGTCGAGGGAGATGGCGGTCGGCTGACCTTGCTCCACAACTCTCACCCGGCATTCCCGAGGGTCGGAAAGGTCGCGCACGACTGAAACGCAGTAGGTCTTCATGCTGCGGCGGCCTCCCACATTTTGACCTGTTTTGTACCCTGCAACCGTCGAGGATTTCAGGGTTTTACCAATAATCGCCTTCGCGCTCGCATTTTACCTTAACCTTTACCGCCTGTTCCCGCAAAATTGCAATCCCTAACGTCAACGATCATCAAATTAACCGCAGTATCACTCTTGAGATTCTATCGCAACCCTTTGAAAGGGCTAAGATTAGGGAAAGAACACCAAAAGTTGCAGCGGAAGTTTCCGCCGAAGCGGCGGTTCAGGAGAGGCGCGTAACCGTTAATCCCAATCGGGGCATTTCCGTGGCCGACAGCAAGCTATCATTTTTTGTTTACCGATTTGAAGCCCGGAACGAAAGTGCCGATTGCAGTTTTGCCAGATCGCGGCGATCCGGCCCCTTATACCAAGGGTCGCAAAAGGCGCCCTCCGCTGGCCATTCCACCGGGCTTCGCCCGGCGGAACCTTTG
>DASQCU010000372.1:0-3439 GCA_035634575.1 Beijerinckia sp. | reverse complement strand
CCCTATAACAAGAATAACATTTTAGTGATTTGAATTTTGTGCGGCGCACGTGCATATTATTGCAGTGCGGCAATCGTGTTGCCGCCGATGCCCTCCTTGGGCGTTTCCTCCCTAGACTTGGACCGCTTGTGGCAACATGAGCGGTCTCTTTCTTTTTAGGCGTGCCGCAGTCATTGCACCGGAAGGAATCGCTCTTGCCCGTGTGATGAAGGCTGGAACCTATTCTGCCGCTGCGCGCTCATCCCGGCGTGGCAGGACCGCGTCAGCCAGGACTGCGGCAACCTTGGTCAAATCGGCCGTGACCGCAGTGAAACGCTCTCCCTTGCTCAAGGTCTTCTCGTCCATATAGAGGGCCCGGTTCACCTCGATCTGCAGCGCGTGGTAATGATTGGCCGGATGGCCGTAATGTTCGGTAATGAAACCGCCGGCATAGGGCTTGTTGCGCATGACGGCATAGCCGAGGCGACGCAGTTCATATTCGACGGCATCGACGAGAAAACCGGCGCAGCTCGTCCCATAGCGGTCGCCAACCACGAAATCAGCCTTGACCGATTTTTCGCGCGGCGCCGGCGCCCGTCTCAGCGGATCGGCAAGTGTGCCGAGTACGGCATTGGCGGAGGAGGGCATGGAATGGCAATCGACCAGCACGGCTATGCCAAAGGTCTTCTCCGCCCGCTCCAGCAGCGCCCGCAAGCTGCGATGATAAGGCTTGTAGAGCTTGTCGATCCTGTGCATCGCCTCGTCCACTGGCAGGCGGGCGGCGTAGATCTCCTGCGCCTCGCCGACAACCCTCGCGATCGTGCCGAGCCCGGCGGCCACCCGCACCGAACGCGTATTCGCGAAGACAGGCAGGCGGCCCTCGAACATGCGCGGGTCGAGTTCATAGGGCTCGCGATTGACATCGAGATAGGCGCGAGGAAATCGCGCCCGGACAAATGGAATACCAAGGGAGGTAACACCGCCGAACAACTCATCCACGAAAGCATCTTCCGAGCGGCGCAGCGCCGTGGCGTCGAGCTTCGCCCATTCGAGAAAACGGCGCGGATAGATGCTCCCCGAATGAGGCGAGGAAAAAACCAAAGGCGAAGCGAGCGCCGACGGGTCCAGCACGTCGAACGGAGGATCCAGTTCCGGCTCATGCGGTTCGCTGAGCCTTGCGGCGGTTTTGCCGGGCTCACCCAAGGTCATGTATCCTCCTTTGCATGGCCCGCAGGCCGTTTTTGCCAAGATCGCCAATCTTGCAAGGATAGGAGGATCTGTCCAACAAATATCGCATTCCTGACACCCGCGGTCATCAAAAGACCGTGGCTGGTATAACGCCGCAAAACGCCTGACGCGGATGGCAGAGGTATTTTTACCTGGCATTTTCATCATCGCGGCGGTTTCAGTCGAATTCCGGGGCAGTTTTCTATATTAATATTAAGGCGCCTTGTGCTGTCCGTTCACGGCTCGCCCGGCGGAACCCTTGACCAGTCTCGGCTGAGTTCCTTTCTGGATGAAAATCCAAAGCAGTCCAACCGTCCAACACGGCGAATTCAGCTCTCACACGCTTTGTCCGACACTTAGCGAGCCAAGACGCTTTGAAACTTTTACGAAAAAATGCGATAAGTTAATGAACTAAAGAACTGGATCGCGAATCATCCCCTCCGCTCAAATTGCGAGCCTCGGGAGGTTGCAACGCCAGGACGCTGATTTCATCACCAATATCAGGCGATTCATTCGTTTTTTACCCAATTGATTTTAGATGGCTGCACTTGCGAGGCACCCTATGACTGATATTGAGCTTTCCGAACAGTGCAAGATCCTTCTCGCCGAGGACGATAACGACATGCGCCGTTTTCTTGCCAAGGCGCTCCAGAATGCAGGATTCGAAGTTTCATCCTTCGACAACGGCCTTTCGGCCTATAACAGGCTGCGCGAGGAGCCGTTCGAACTGCTTCTCACCGATATCGTGATGCCAGAGATGGACGGGATCGAACTCGCGCGGCGAGCGACCGAACTCGACCCTGACATCAAGGTCATGTTCATCACGGGTTTCGCCGCCGTGGCGCTGAACCCCGACAATAATGCGCCGAAACAGGCAAAAATCCTGTCGAAACCCTTCCATCTCAAGGATCTCGTCAATGAGGTCCAGAGGCTCCTCGCCGCCTGATCATGGGGCATTGAAACGATCGGCCTTCGTCGGGTAAGCTCTCGATATGCACAGACGCAAAGCCCGCTCGAGACTACCTGAAGCCTTGCAGGATCGCCAAATTCGGCCCTTTGCGGCCAGACCCTTGCTATCCTGCCTCGCCGCACCTTTCCTCGCCCTGGCCTTTATCGGGCCTGCCGCCGCCGATTTCCAGGATTGCCTTGCCAATCTCCACGCCGCCGCCAGCTCGGCCGGCGTCGATGATTCGACCTTCGACAAGGCAACACACGGCCTCACGCCAAACCCCGAAGTGCTCGAATTCGCCGCAAGCCAGCCCGAGTTCAAGACGCCGATCTGGGATTATCTTGCCGGTCTTGTCGATGAAGAACGGGTGAATGATGGACGCGCGGCACTGCAGCGCTTCGGGCAGGCCTTTTCGGCTGCCGAAAGCCGGTTTGGCGTCGATGCGGCGACAATCGCCGCGGTCTGGGGTGTTGAATCGGATTATGGCCGCGGTTTCGGCACGAGGCCGGTGATCCAATCGCTCGCCACTTTGTCTTGCGGCGGCACACGGCAAGCCTATTTTCGCTCCGAATTCATCGCCGCCTTGAAGATCATTCAGCATGGCGACATTGATCCGGCTCAGTTTTCCGGGTCCTGGGCGGGCGCCTTCGGCCATACCCAGTTCATGCCCTCGACTTTTCTGCGCACGGCTGTCGATCTCGATGGCGACGGACGTAGGGATCTCGTCAACTCGGTCCCCGATGCCTTGGGTTCGACCGCCAATTATTTGCGCAAGAGCGGCTGGATACCGGGGGCCGAATGGGGCTTCGAGGTACGCCTGCCCGCTCATTACACCGGGCCGTCGGGGCGCACACGCAAGGAGCCCCTTTCTGCCTGGGCCGCGCGGGGCATAACCCGCATCGACGGATCGCCTTTGAGCGGCGGCGCCAGCGCCGGGCTCTTATTGCCGGCGGGTCCAAATGGGCCAGCCTTTCTCGTGACCCGCAATTTCGATGCGATCTATTCCTATAATGCCGCCGAATCCTATGCACTGGCGATCGCGCTTCTCTCCGATCGTCTGCGTGGCAAGCACGGGCTCGTGGCGCAATGGCCGACCAATGATCCCGGCCTCTCGCGCGCCGAGCGGCGCGAGGTCCAGGCCCTGCTCATGCGGCGAGGCTACGATCTCGACGGCAAGGCGGATGGCGTGATTGGCACGAAGACGCGTCAGGCAATCGCCGACTTCCAGGGCCGCGCGGGTCTGGCGCCAGACGGGCGGGCAAGCGTCTCTGTGCTCGCGGCGCT
>DASQCU010000371.1:0-2224 GCA_035634575.1 Beijerinckia sp. | reverse complement strand
AAATAGGTGCAGACTTCGGTCGTAATCGTGAAGCCAGGGGGCACCGGGAGGCCGAGATTCGCCATTTCAGCGAGATTGGCTCCCTTGCCGCCGAGGAGGTTGCGCATACCGCTCGCGCCCTCTGCCTTACCGTCCCCGAACGTGTAAACCCATTTGCCCATCGTGGATCTTTCCTCTGCAAAAAAGCCGTTCGCGGTTTGCTCACCCGCGGGCGGCTTGAGAAAGAGCGGTCCCGGAGGAGCGCTGTGTCGGATTGACGTGATTTTGTGCCTTCTCTCTTAGCCCCTGGCATCGGCGTGGCGCCGCAAACGCAACCCGAAAACGATCCAGCTCGCGCCCCAGAAAAAAAGATCGAGTCCGAGAAGGATACCAAGGATGAAGAAGCTATTGGCCGGCCAGCCGAGAATGATGAGAAGTCCGACCAGCGCGGTCACCGCGCCAGCCAGCATCACGAGCCCCCGGTGGCCGGGTCCCAATTGGGACGCTATATAAATCCGTACCACACCGGTCGCAACCATTCCCGCGCCAAGCATCAAGGTAAAAAGGGCCGCTGCAACCAAAGGCTGAGCGAGAGCGAAGGCACCGACGACAATATAGCAAAGCCCAGCTAAAATCCAGAGGAAGAAACGGCCCCAGGACTGGGCCCCAAAACCTGTGACAATTTCGGCCCCGCCAGCAATGATCATGAAGATGGCGATCGTATAGACGGAAGCGATCGTCGCCGAGACGACGAGACCCAGGGCCGCGAGACCAAGCAGGCCTACGAGAACGCCAAAGGCTACGAAAAACCCCCAGCGGTGCCGAAGCCGCTCTATAGCTGTCCCTAAACCTCCGGGTCCATCCCGCAGCGGCGTCGAACGGTTCGAAAAGGACATTTCCCGAGCTCCTTCCGTTCGCCCGGCGCGCTCCGGAGGCCAGAGCTAGGCTTTACTGCTCCCTAAGCCCTTGTGGATTCGGGACCTGTTGTGTTCGACTTCAGAGCTTGGACGGTATAAGCGTGCCGAAAACAAGGCAGCGCTCTGCCGCAATGCAAACAGAACGCCGTCCAAATGCTTTAAGATCCCATCGGCGATGCCGGCTTCGATTTTATCCGCGGCTATTGCGAAGGAAAAGGCAGCTTCCTCCCCCAAAGCGCTTAAGCGATTTGGGGGATTGGAACCCATCAATCCGCAAGGATTGACCGCATATCGACGGTCATGGGATTTATTGGTCGATAGAGCCGAAAAAGGCCGCCTTATACGCACAAAGGTCGAACCCGGAAGCCGCCGCGCGCATTACGCTAGGGGCCGTTCTCGATTCTGCAGTGCCATTATGCACTGGGTTACAAGAGACTACTCCTTAAATACAAATCAAGTGTGACACAAAGGTCGCGGCAGAGCGAAGAATGACCGCAAAGGCCCGAGAAAGCGTCAGTTTACGTTGCGGGGTAAGACTTTGTTGGCTATTTGACCTGGACAAAGGTCACCCTACGGAAAATCTGGCGATTTTCCCATCGCGAAGGTTCTGGGCCATCCATAATGCGAGGATAGCCGCTTCCGGTCTTGCTTGAACGAGGCGCCTGTGACGACACATTCGAAGACCCCCTTGCTCGATATGATCGACACACCTTCGGATTTACGAAAATTGAAGGAAGCGGACCTCGCCCAGGTCGCCGATGAATTGCGTACAGAAACAATCGACGCGGTTTCCGTCACCGGCGGCCATCTCGGCGCAGGCCTCGGCGTGGTCGAGCTGACCGTCGCCTTGCATTATGTCTTCGATACGCCCCGCGACCGGCTGATCTGGGATGTCGGCCATCAGGCCTATCCGCATAAGATCCTGACCGGACGGCGCGACCGGATCCGGACCCTGCGGCGCGGCGGCGGTCTTTCCGGCTTCACGAAACGCTCGGAAAGCGAATATGATCCATTCGGCGCGGCCCATTCCTCGACCTCGATTTCGGCTGGTCTTGGCATGGCGGTGGCGACCACCCTTTCCGGCGAAAAGAATAATGTCGTCGCCGTGATCGGCGATGGCGCGATGTCGGCCGGCATGGCCTATGAAGCGATGAACAATGCCGGCGCCATGCATTCACGCCTTATCGTCATTTTGAACGATAATGAGATGTCGATCGCGCCGCCCGCCGGCGCCCTTTCCGCCTATCTCGCCCGGCTCGTTTCGGGCGGCACTTACCGCACCGTGCGCGAGGCGGCCAAACAGCTCGGTCGCCATTTGCCGCAATTCG
>DASQCU010000370.1:0-7747 GCA_035634575.1 Beijerinckia sp. | reverse complement strand
TTTCCGCCGGTACGGGGGTGTCGATGGTTCGGCCTATGCCGTTGGCGGCTTTGGCATGACCGCCCTCGTCAACGATGGGGTCTATGTGGTTCCGATCCGCTCCGGAATCGGGGCCCGCCTGGGGTTCAATGTGAGCTATTTGAAATTCACCCCGTCTTCAACCTGGAACCCCTTTTGATTGATACCAAGTGTCGCTAAGAGCGCCCTCCGCTCGCCATTCCTCCGGGCTTTGCCCAGCGGAACCTTTGGCTCGCTTCGCCCTTGGTTCCTTTCTCGAATTTTCGTATTTTCAAATGGTTACGAAAATTCGAGAGTGGCACCAACGGTCATTCTTTATGACCGTTGGTATGAGTGCCGCCTTCCAACAACCCCTGGCGTCACGACATCTTCCGAAAACGCTCACAGTTTTGATTCTATTGCCGAGTAATGTCATAATGGCGACGGTCGTAGAGAATGACCGTTGGAGCCCCGAATTTTCAATTTTCCTCTGGAAGAGTTGAAAATCCGAGAGGAACCAAGGGTCGCCTTTGCGGCCCGGGTGCGTTTTGTCGTGTTCTCTTTTTGGGCTTGAGCGTGGCGTTGTGATCGAACAAGCGATGATATTCGCGCTCGGGTTCCTCATCGCGGGGCTCATCGCGCTGGCAATCGCGCCGGCCTTCTGGCACCGCTCGATCAGATTATCGACGCGCCGGCTCGAAATGCAGCTGCCGCTTTCCGCGCGGGAACTCTTTGCCGAGCGGGACTTCATCCGGGCCGAAGCCGCTGTTGACCGCCGCCGCATCGAACAAAAATTGGAGGCTCTAAACCGCACTCACATCGCGGATATGACGGAAATTGGCCGCCGCGAATGGCGTATCGCGGGCCTTGAGACGCAGGTCGCCTCACTCGGCGCGCTGAATAGCACTCAAAGAGCCGAACTCGCGTTCCTGAAGGAAAGCCTCGCTCAGTTTTCTGCCGAGCTTGACGCGACGGCCCACGCGCTAAGTGAGATGAGAGATGTCTCGCAGCAGCAATCGATCGAACTGCAAAGGCTCGAAGACGTAGAGAAGAAACTGCAGGCGACGATTGACGAGCAAAATCTTTCGCTGGCGAAAAGCGCCGTGGATCTCGCGAAGCTTCTGGAAGAATGCACAGCCCAAACCGCGCGGGCAAGCCGGATCGAGGACGAACTCGATGCGGTAAAGACGACATCGGAAGCTGCCCGGAAGGCTGATTTGGTGAAGCGCGATGGCCTTGGCCAGGAACTAGCCGCGCCGCGTCCCGCCGCGCAGACGCCAGTGGCCGAACAGGAAGAAAACGCGGTCCTGCGGCAAAATATCAATGAGATCGGCGCGGCCATTATTCGCATGGCGAAAGCTGGTCTTGCCACGCCTCCCGCCGCAGAAGCCGGCGCACAGGGCGACAGGGAGGCCGGCCGCGACAATGTGCATATTCTGCCGAAGGCGGGGGCCTCAAGCCGCTGACCAATATCAAGGATCGCAAAAGGCGATCCTTGATTCCTGTCTCGAATTTTCGGCTCAACCCTTTGAAAAAGCGAAAATTCGAGAGAGGGACCACAGGTCATTCTTTATGATCTGTGGACTGTTGGTAGAGATTCGCATTACCTTTTGAAAGGCTCAGAACCTGTTTCAAACGGCTGGCATCACCAAGCCCTCATCCTGAGGAGGCCTGCAAGGCCGAAGGAGGAGGGCAGCTTGAGGGAACGCTGGAAGCATCCTTCGAGACGCAGGCTTCGCCTGCTCCTCAGGATGAGGCGGTGGCTTGTGAAACAGGTTATCACAAATATCAAAGCTCTTTCAGGTAAGGCATCACCGTGAAAACGTCTTTATCATTATATCTGCCGTAAATCCGGACTTCTTCTTTTCCCAATTGTCCGAGAAGAAAGAAATCACATTCCGGATTGATGCATTTTTTGAAAAGCGGCGCAATTTTATCTATGTCGATATTGGTATCGAAAAGATAGAGAGAGGGGGATTGCCGCCACCATGTCAGCGCATATTCTTCGACAATTTCGACAAGTGCCTCATATCGCTGTTTCTGGTTCGGTTTACGGGCGACCTCATTATCCTCGATGCGGAAATTGAGCCAATAAGCGGTGTTGGGCACGGTCTATCCTTTTGCTGGAGTGGAAAGCCGATCGGGCCACCCATGAGCGCAAAGCTCGACCGGCCAAATGGGCTTGAGATGGGTTGTTCACAGGCGGCTGGCTACCTTGCCGGGATGACAGGAAAGAGACTGCCCGGATGGTTTTGTTTGGACGGTTTTGTCGGGCGCACGACAATTCACGAACCCCCCGGCCTTGATGGCCCGAGAACGGAGGTCATGCGCCAATTTGCGTGCAACCCTGATACCAACAGTCCGGGACTGCCGGTTGGGGACAGGATTGTTCAACCGCCCATCTTCGCGACGAGAGCATCGGAAACCTCGAAATTCGCGTAGACGTTCTGCACGTCATCATTATCTTCGAGCGAGCCAACGAGCCTCAGGATTTTTTCACCCGCCTCGTCATCGACGGGGATGGTATTTTGCGGCTTCCAGATGAGGCTCGCCTTTTGCGGCTCGCCGAATTTCACTTCGAGCGCCTGGGCGACGTCGCGCAGGCTTTCGAGTGAGGTCACGATCTCGTGCGTCTCCTCGTTCGATTGCACATCCTCGGCGCCGGCCTCGATCGCGGCTTCGAGCATTGCCTCCTCGGAGGAGACCTTCGCCGGAAATTCGATCATGCCGACATGATCGAACATGAAGGAAACCGCGCCGGTTTCCGCCAGCGAACCGCCAGCCTTGGTAAAGTAGGAGCGAACCTCGCCCGCCGTCCGGTTGCGATTGTCGGTCAGGGCCTCGACGATGATGGCGATCCCGCCTGGGCCGTAGCCTTCATAGCGGACCTCGTCGTAATTTTCGCCATCCGCCGCCGAAGCCTTCTTGATAGCGCGCTCGATATTATCCTTCGGCATGTTTTCAGCCCGCGCCGCGAGCACGGCAGCGCGCAGCCGCGCGTTCATGGAGGGATCGGGCAAGCCTAATTTGGCGGCAACGGTGATTTCGCGGGCAAGTTTGGAAAAGAGCTTGGAGCGGATTGCATCCTGCTTGCCCTTTTTGTGCATAATATTCTTGAACTGACTATGACCCGCCATACCATCCTCGGTGCGCTCGAGATTCTTGTGTCGCGCCGCGCCCCTTTGGTGGCCCGAAGCCGGATTCGGGCAGATCGTCAACGTGGCGGCGCATTTTCGGGCATTGTAACCACCCTCAACGCGCAAGGATGCGGGGTTAGGCAAATGGCGCATTGCAGAGCCATTTGCCTAACCGCCTGCTCCTTCGGAACGGCGGATTTATAAGCCGCCGAACGCCAGAAATAAAGAAAAGATGGAAACGCCGATGTCCAGCAGGCGTCTCAGGCCCGCGCGGTTTGGCCGAACAGGATCTTGCGCGCCTCCTCGTCGCTGATGGCTGGCGCCGTATTGATGGCCTCGGCCTTGGCATAGGCGCGCTGTGTCGCCGGCCGCGCGGCAATTGCCTCGAACCAGCGCTTCAAATGCGGGAAATCCTCAAGGTTCTGGCCCTGTCTCTCGTAGGGCACGATCCAGGGATAGGCGGCCATGTCGGCGATTGAATAATCCCCCGCGACAAAAGGCCGGTCGGCGAGGCGCTTGTTGAGGACCCCATAGAGCCGATTGGTCTCATTCACATAGCGAGTGATCGCATAGGGGATTTTTTCCGGCGCATAGGCCGAGAAATGATGGTTCTGGCCAGCCATGGGACCAAGCCCGCCCATCTGCCAGAACAGCCATTCGAGAGTGGCGACCCGGCCGCGCAAATCGCTCGCGAGGAACTTGCCGGTTTTTTCGGCAAGATAAAGCAAGATGGCGCCCGATTCGAAGACCGATACAGGTGCGCCGCCATCAGCGGGTTCATTGTCGATGATCGCGGGGATCCTATTGTTTGGCGAGATCGCCAGAAATTTCGGGTCGAATTGTTCGCCTTTGCCGATGTTGACGGGATGGATCCTGTAAGGCAGCTCCGCTTCCTCGAGAAACATCGTGATTTTATGACCGTTGGGCGTCGTCCAGTAATAAAGGTCGATCATGATCAAGGTCTCGCGAAAGGCGTGCTTTGACGCCAACCCTCCTTATTTATTTCGGGTGAGCCGAGACGAGGCAAGAGCGGTCTTCATCACTGTTTCTTGAAGAGCCGCGATGGATATATCGCCGATTTGGACGAACCGGCAGTACTGCCCCAGCAAATTGCTTTTGCATCCGCAGTTTGCTGGGCGGTCTACTGGAAAGACCCCGAATCGGTGCGGGGTCTATCAGACGGGTTCGGCTGTCCTCTCAATCGCGTGCGGCGTCGGCAAAGCCTCGATCTTCGCCACGCCAGCCTTGACGGCAGCCTGCACTTTCTCGAAGGCGCGGACCTCGATCTGGCGCACCCGCTCGCGGGAAATATCGAACTCATCCGACAAAGCCTCAAGCGTCATCGGATCATCGACGAGACGTCTTGCCTCGAAGATGCGACGCTCGCGCTCGTTCAAGACGCCGAGCGCACTCCTGAGGGCGCCGAGACGATTGTCATTTTCTTCACGATCGGCCAGCGTATTCTCCTGGCTGGCGCTGTCGTCGATGAGCCAGTCCTGCCATTCGCCTTCGCCTTCCTCGCGCAGCGGGGCATTGAGCGAAGCATCGCCCGACATGCGGCGGTTCATGTCGATGACATCCTGCTCGGTGACGCCAAGCTTGGTCGCGATGACCTGAACCTGTTCGGGGCGCAGATCGCCTTCTTCCAGAGCCGAAATCTGGCTTTTCGCCTTGCGCAGATTGAAGAAAAGCTTCTTCTGGCTTGCCGTCGTGCCCATTTTCACGAGCGACCAGGAGCGCAGGATATACTCTTGAATCGAGGCGCGGATCCACCACATGGCGTAAGTAGCAAGGCGAAATCCCTTATCGGGCTCGAAGCGCTTGACAGCCTGCATCAAGCCGACATTGCCCTCCGAGATGACTTCGCCGATCGGCAGACCATAGCCGCGGTAGCCCATTGCGATCTTGGCGACGAGCCTGAGATGCGACGTGACGAGCTTATGCGCGGCGTCCGGATCTTCATGCTCGCGCCAGCGCTTCGCGAGCATATACTCGTCTTGCGGCTCCAACATAGGGAACCGCCTGATTTCATTGAGATAACGGGCGAGCCCACTCTCACCCGAAATCATCGGCAGTGCAGCAGCCATTCTAAACCTCCTAAAGAGCCCCCATACCGGCGGGCTCGAACATGACCACCCGATCGCGTCGGTCATGCAACTTCGTGATATAGGGAGCCTGGACCGTGGCCGAAAGAGGGCTGGTCCAAGATCGCGCCATTACAAATTGGCAACAATGATCGGCATCAAAAGGTTCGCAGAGACCGCGGGCCGGAGATGTCAATTTTTTGTCATATCCCCGGTGTTCGGAAAGAGCAGACCATACCGCTTCCCCCGGAAAGCGCCTTGGCGAGGACGACTTGCCGGAAACGGACCCTGAGATCCTTCGGATTTAGGGTAATACGGATGCCGAAGCGGTTTTGTTTCAGCCGAGTGCCTTAAATTTCAGGCGCGATGCAGATTCGCTAGCGCAATTAGAGCGCTTTCCTTGAGCCCCGTCAAATTAAATGCAATTTAGCTGCAAGTCTAGCCTTTCTTTAACTGTAAAGCTTCATGAAGTGCTTGCAAGTCGGCTGGCAAGGGACTTTCGAAATGCAAGTCTTCGCCACTGACAGGATGAGTAAAGCCGAGCCGCGCGGCGTGAAGGGCCTGGCGATGCAGGCTCGCGAGCCTCGTTCGCGCCTCCGGTGAGAGCAGGGCCGCCTTGCTTTGGAAACCCTTGCCATAGACCGGGTCGCCCAGCACCGGATGACCAATATGCGCCATATGGACGCGGATCTGATGCGTGCGCCCGGTTTCCAATTGGCAGGCGATGAGGCTCGCCACCTGGCCTGTGCCGCCCGGCCGTTCGAAAATCTCGACAAGCCGCCAATGGGTTACGGCATGGCGGCCGCGCTCTCCCTTGGTGATCGCAATTCTTTCACGGTCGATTGTGTGGCGGCCGAGCGGCGCATCGATGATCCCGGAAGGCCGCTCCGGCACGCCCCAGACGAAGGCGAGATATTCGCGCTCGAGCCACAGGTTCTTGCCATGATCGGCAAAGAGCTGCGCAAGTCCCTTATGCGCCGCATCATTCTTGGCCACAACCAAAAGCCCGGATGTGTCCTTGTCGAGCCTATGGACAATCCCCGGCCGCTTGACCCCTCCAATCCCCGAAAGCGTATCGCCGCAATGGGCGATCAAGGCATTGACCAGCGTTCCCGTCTCGTGCCCCGCCGCCGGATGGACGACAAGCCCCGCCGGCTTGTCAAGGACAATGAGATTCGCATCCTCGAAGACGATCGCCAAGGGAATGTCTTCTGCTATAGGCGCCGGATCAATGGCCGGGGGCACATTGAGCGTGATGATCTGGCCTGAGCGGACCGGAATACTGGCAGCGCTAGCCTGCGCTCCGTCGATTTGGACGTTACCTTCTTCAATGAGGGATTTCAGCCGGGTCCGCGACAGGTTTAGGCCCGACACCTCGGTTGCTGCCGCGAGGAAGCGATCAAGGCGCTCGCCGGCCTGATCCGCCTCGACGCTCAAGATGATGCGGCGAGGGGATCCGGTTAAATCGTCCATCGCAATCGAAGGAGTCCTATCAGCCATGCTTCCTGCCATGTCTGGCCTTTTCTATGCGCAATTGCAGCAATTCGCGATCTGACTAAAAACTTCGGTTGGCAGAGCTGAAACTTAGGGCTTTGCTATCACATTCGAGTGATTTCCCGCACATTCGACAGAGATAGGTTGCTCTTTGCATCGCCCGCTTTTCCCGGTGAAGTTGGAACCCACGGCGGGTCGAAAGGTTAACCCGATCGGTTGAAAGAGAGGGGAAGAGTGCCTCTGCGTGAAAACGGGAGAAATAAGCCAAAAGCGCGATGAAACCAGCGGAGAGCAAAAATGATCAAGGCTGTTGCAATCGCCTCATTATCTTGCGTTCTGACCTATGCCATGACCGGAGTGACATTCGCGCAAGTGCCCCGGTATGAGATACGCCAAACGCTGCAGATCATTGGCCCCGATCGGCTCTATGAAGGCCGGTCTGTTCAGTTTTTCTCGGACCCTGGCGCTTTCTTCGACAATATGGATGAAAAGGGCCTGATAACGGGCAATCCCGAAAATCCCCAAATCGGCCAATAGAACGGACCGATTTGCCTTCGGCGCTTTGCCCGGAGGGGTGGTCGTCATATACCCTGAATCCTTGAGGATTCCGGGTTCGTTTCCGTAAATCGCTGACGCGATGGCGATTTACCGGGGGTGCACCGCTTACCCCGAAGGAACGGCGGTATATTTTGTCGGGCGGACGCATAGGCAGCAAAATCGTCACGGGGGTCTCGATCTATTTTAGCCGCGCATGCGGGAGAGACTTGGTTTAGTCTCGGTTGAATCGGGACAACCGGGCGCCGTAATGTCGATTTTCGCCGTTTACATACGGGTCCTGCGCTTGCTGGGACCCGAAAAATATCTTGCGGTCGTGCTTGCCGTCGCCAATCTCGCCTTGGCCACGGCGCAATTCGCGGAGCCCGTACTTTTCGGGCGCATTATCGACAGATTGAGCGGTGGCGGCGCCCAAGGCCGCCCGCTGAATTTCGCGGACCTCGCGCCACTTCTCGCGGCCTGGGTCGGGTTCGGCCTTTT
>DASQCU010000369.1:0-2039 GCA_035634575.1 Beijerinckia sp. | reverse complement strand
GCAAGACTTCCCGAGGCCGATGCGATCAAGACCCTGCACGAAAGGCTCGACGCCGCAGGCAAGGCGCAATCGCAAAGACAGGAATGCGGGCGGCGGATCACGAAGCTGCAAAAGGATCTGCGCGGCGCGGAGGAGACGCTGCATAAGGCACAAGAGCGGCTCGAAAAGCTCGCCGCGCTAGCACAATCCAAAAGCGAGAGCCTTGTTGATCTCCTGCCGCGCCTCCAAGCACGTGACGCCTCAATCGAAGCTTGCGCGCAAAAACGGCGTGAACTTTCCGCTTCCGCCGAAGGCCGTTCGGAAGAGGATTTGCGGGCGGAATTGCAGAATTTCGATCGCGACAGGGTCGATGCGGAACTTGCGATGCTCGCCGAGGAAAGCGAAAGAATGGACCGCGCTTCGAACGAGGTTTTCGCAGCGCAGGACGCTTTGAAGAAGGAGCGCGAAAGGCTTGAAAAAGGCACGGGCGCCGAACTCGCCTGGCAGCAGCGCCGCAATGCCGAAGCCGAATTGCGCGAAGCCGCAAAGGACTGGGCGATCCTGAAGATTGGTGCGCGCCTCATCGATCACGCGCTCGAAACCAACCGCGCCAAGCATCAGGATCCTTTGCTGAGCCGTGCTGGCGAAATCTTCGCCTGCCTGACGGGCAAGGCCTGGACAGGCTTGCGGCAGGAGTTTGACGAAAAGGATCAGTCCCATCTCGCGGGCTGCACGCCGAGCGGCGGCAGCGTGCTCGTCGGCAATATGAGCGAAGGCACGCGCGACCAGCTCTATCTCAGCCTTCGCTTGAGCTTTCTTGAGGATTATGCCGAGCGGGCCGAATCGACGCCCTTCGTTGGCGACGATCTTTTCGCGAGCTTCGACGATGCGCGTACAAGGCACGGACTTTTGGCGCTCGCCGCGATCAGCCCTCGCGTACAGCCGATCCTCTTCACCCACCATCGGCATGTGGTCGAAATCGGCCGGGAGTGCCTTGGCGCCGATCTCGATGTGATTGAGCTGGGCGGAGCTTGAGAAGCTCTCATCACCGCCTGTAGATCACGCTCGTCTCGGCAAGCCGCGCCTGCCAATCGAGCCGCTGAAGCTCGGGATCTTCGTGCTCTTCCTGGGGATAGCCGATGCAAAGATAGGCGATGAATTGCCATTCGTCCGGCACATCCAGCGTCCTTTTAAGGAGGTCTGGATGCAGGATCGACACCCAGCCGAGGCCGAGCCCGCGTGCCCTTGCCGCGAGCCAAAGAATCTGGATCGCGGCAACGACGGAATAGGCCAAGGTCTCGGGCATTGTGAGACGTCCCAGCCGCGCACCGGCCAGAGTCGTAACATCGCTGAAGACTGCAAGATGCACCGGCGCCTCGCGCAGGCCGGAGAGCTTGAGACGCGCGTAGCGCGCCGCGCGCTCGCCTTCATAGGTCTTGAGCGCCTCGGCATTGCAATCGTTGAAATCATCGATGACGGACTGCCTGCGGGCCACATTCTCGACACTGACAAAACGCCAGGGCTGACTATTGCCAACCGAAGGCGCAAGCGCGGCAATGGAGACAAGCTCGTCAATAAGCCCGTCAGGAATAGGCTCCGGCCGAAACCGGCGCACGTCCCGCCGCCAGCGGAAAAGCTCGGTCAAGGCGCGGCGGAAATCATCATCGAATTTCGGGGCCTTGCTTGCTTCATATAGTTTTATGGCCACATCTGCCAAAACACGGCTCCTTTGAATTCGAAGACGAGAACGCCGTCCTGATTGATGCCCTTATTATGCGTGAAGATAATCCCCCAGCCGGGGCGTGAGGTCGCGCGTCTGTTTTCAATCGTTGTCGTATAATGGACGAGGTCGCCCGCATAGACGGGATGCGGCCATTTGAGATCGCGAAACCCGGGCGAGGGACCTACCTCAGGCGTAACGCCGCCGCGCCCCGAAAGATCCGCCAAGAACATCTTCTGATGGGCGACCCATTGCTTCATCCAGGTGGCCGCCGTCTCCCAACCCGAAGCGGCGAGCCGCCCGAAATGGCTTTGGCTGGCCGCAATCTCGTCAAGATGGA
>DASQCU010000368.1:0-6945 GCA_035634575.1 Beijerinckia sp. | reverse complement strand
CAAGAAGCTTGACGCGGTAGCCCAATTCCGCTGCAGCCTCCAAATCGGCGAGACTGATCAATTCAATACCCTCCACCGCGATTGAATCGCGATCGATCGCGGTGCCAAATGCAAGCGAAGTGAGGATTGCGAGCTTGTGCGCCGTATCGAACCCACCGATGTCGAAACTAGGGTCTGCCTCGGCATAGCCCAGTCGCTGCGCCTCGGCGAGGCATTCGGTGAAGGAGAGACCCTCCATTTCCATCCGGCTTAAAATATAATTGCAGGTGCCGTTGAGAATGCCATAAACGCGTTCGATCGAATTTCCGGCAAGGCCCTCGCGCAAGGTTTTCACGATCGGGATGCCGCCGGCGACGGAGGCTTCGAAGGCGAGCGCGAGACCCCGTTCTTCAGCCAGTCCGGCGAGTTTCATGCCGTGCTTGGCCAAAAGCGCCTTGTTGGCGGTCACAACGGATTTGCCGGCGGAGAGGGCCGTCTCGGCCGCACCTCGCGCGACGCCCTCATCGCCACCGATCAGCTCGACGAAAAGATCGATAGTCTGCGACTGAGCGAGCGCGACAGGATCATCGAACCAGGCAAGGCCCGAAAGGTCGATGCCGCGCTCCTTGCCGATGTCGCGGGCGCTGATGCCAGTCACCACGATCTGGCGCCCGAGACGGCTCGTGAGAGCCTCGGACTGACGATCCAAAAGCTTTATGACGGCGGCGCCAACGGTCCCCAGACCGGCAATACCGACGCGTAAGGGAGGCAGCATAGTTGACGAAGCCCGCAAGCCGGAGAAGCCGGCGCCAGGATGCTGAAAACGCGGCAAAGGACTTTTGCCCTATTTTGGCGAACCGATCAAGGAAGGGGATCTGGGAAATCCAGCCATCCGGTCAATAAACGCTTCGCTTGGCATTATTTTGACGCATGGCGAAGCATTTTGACGCATAGCGAAGCCCCGCGGCAAATTGCCTAAGAACCTGTTTCAAAAGCTCGCCCTCACGTCTCGAAGGACGAGTCGCTGCGCGTCCTGGAAACGCGCCCTCGTCCTTCGAGACGGCCTTTCAGGTCTCCTCAGGAAGAGGGCTTGGGATAGCGCCATGACTTTTGAAACAGTTCTAAACCGAAGGAGATTTGCAGGGTGCTCCGCCGCTCGCTATCTCAAAGCCGGACATATTGACAGCGGCTTGCGTGCGCTCGATGCTTCGCTCGCGCTCTCCTGAAAGACGACTCGCGATGGACCCGAAATCCACGGCTCTTGTCCTCATCGAATATCAAAACGACTTCGCCTCAGAAGGTGGGACACTTCATGCGGCGGTTAAGCCGGTGATGGAAAGCACCAATATGCTGGCGAACACGATCGAAACCGTGGAAGCGGCGCGGGGGCTCGGAACCTTGATCGTCTTCGCTCCCATTACCTTCACCGAGGATTATCACGAGCTGAACCCCAAACCTTACGGAATCCTGAAGGGCGTGGTGGACAGCAAATCCTTTCGCAAGGGCAGCTGGGGCGCGGAGATCGTCGATAAGTTGAAGCCGCAGCCGCAGGACATCGTGATCGCAGGCAAGCGCGGCCTTTGCGGTTTCGCGAGTACCAATCTTGACTTTATCCTGCGCAGCCGGGGCATCAACACTGTCGCGCTTGGCGGTTTCCTGACCAATTGCTGCGTCGAGTCGACCATGCGGACAGCTTATGAGAAGGGTTACAATGTCGTGACCCTGAAGGACTGCACTGCAGCACTCAGCGAAGAGGAACAAAGGCTCTCGGTCGAAAAAAACTATCCCATGTTCTCGACACCGATGAGCCATGATGAATTCCTCGCGGGGCTGAAAGGCGGCGACCCCCTCCCCGCCGATCGCTCGCGTGGCTATTCATCGTGACTGCGCGAGACCCGAAAAATTCCAGCATATGACTTGCATGGTGCGCTGTGCACCAAGCGCCGTTTCGGACCTCCAACGCTTTGCCATTGAAGAGTTCAAGCAGAGACCAGCCGTTTTCACGAAACCCGGAGATGGGGTTCGCCCAAAGGAGATTCAGCATGCCGTTAGATCTTAAAGGAGAGTGGTCGGACGCCGACCTCGCCAAATTGATTGGTTCTGTCAAAGACGACAGGGATTGGCGCTTGGAAGTCAGCAAGGATGGCATCGCCGATTTGCATGACAAGACGGCCAATCCGACCGGCGAGGATTATGACGAAACGATACATTGTTTCCTCGAGACATGGATGCAGGGAACCGATTTCGTCGGGCCTTCGGCAGCTGGCGACAAGGATCTCGTCGGCAAGATCGCCAAGGCGCTGCGCGAGAATTATCCCAATCTCAAGAAAGAGAAATTCGTTTACGTGGCTCTCTGACAAACCCTGTCGCCGGTCCGGCCTTGGGCCGGCGATCCTCGCCAGCCGTGACGCCGCCTCCTTGTTAGCCGCCTCGAGCCATTTTATCTGCGGGTTGGCACGGATGCTGCGTGCGTCGAAGGCAGCTTGCTTCCCCTCTTGGAAGCAGACGATACCCGCCGCAGATTATCCCGGCGCTTTTGTTAGAATTGAGCGGCCGGCAAGGTTCGTTGTATTGAGGAGATGGACGAATGACCGAGACGGAGACAAAAGAAACGCGCTCCATTATTGCAGAGACCGATATAGCTTTCCCTATCGACAAAGTGTGGCGTGCGATCACGGATTCGGAGTGTGTCGCTCTTTGGTTCATGAAAAACGATCTTGTCCCCGAATTCGGCCATAAATTCACGTTCCGGAGCCGGCCGATCGAGCGTTGGGACGGTGAATTCCAATGCCAGGTTCTGGATGTGGAAGAGAACGAGAAGATCTCTTACACGTGGAAAGGCGGCCACGAGGAACTCAAATCGTTCGGCCATTACATCGATACAATGGCGACCTGGACTCTGAGCCCAAACCCTGACGGCAGCACCCACGTCAAGTTCGAACATGCGGGCTTCGACATGGGGGAAGCAATGGATGGCTGCTTCGAAGCCATGAGCAAGGGCTCTCAGAGCATATTGCGCACACTCAATAAAATGATGCCTGATTTCATCGAGGAATGGGCCGGCGCTTAATACCAGGACATGCGCGCGCACAAGCAGAGCATTCAGCGATGAATGTCTCTGCTTGATGTTGCCGGTATTTGTTTGCTGTCCTTGAGGGCAATGTCCCGTTCGTCCTTTCGATTTTCATCGACACAGCTTGCGGGTCACGTTTGCCCGGATGCAGGGAATTTTCTGTCCGGCCGGGATTTGGATTATACTGAAGGCGCTGTAACGTCGCCATCCTCGTCATCCGTCAAGACGTGCGCATGTGCTCGTCTTGACGGATGAGCCTACGATCTACATGCACTGGTATCGAATAAGCATTGGATCAGGTTTCAAATCACAGTGACCTTGGTCCCTGTCGGCGACATCTGACCGTTCTTTACCTCTGCACGCGACAAGGCACGCTCGAGCGCAATGATCGATTGTCGCGCCGCCACATCCCAGGAGAAATCTCGGCCGCGCTCAAGGCTTAACTGCCCTCTTTTAATGCGCTCCGAATCATCGTCCATGAGTTTTGCCAGCCGATTGGCCAGCTCTTCCGCATCGAGCGGAGGAAAGGTCAGGGACGCGGGATAAGTTGTCTCTATGTTTTCGTTCGTCGCCGCGACCACGATCGGCAGGCCGCGCGCCATGGCTTCGACCATCGGAAACCCGAAGGATTCGCAAAAGGACGGAAAAACAAAAAGATCGAGACTATCGTACAGAACGGAAATCTTGGCCTGGTTGACCTCGCCATGATTTTCGATCAGATCGGTGATCCCGATTTCCTCGGCTGACGCCATCACCTCTCGGACAGGCGCAAAATTTTCGTCCAGCGTGAGCACGATTTTGAGCGGGTAACCGGCATCGCGAAGACGCGCCGCGGCCTTGAACAATGTCTTGAAGTTCTTTTGCACGCCGAATTTCGTGATGTAGCCAATCCGGAAATGATCTGGCCTCCGATCTGACGCGGTCGTGTCAGCATGTGCGGTCAAGCCGCATCCATGCGGGATCACAACGAATTCATGGACGGGGCGATTGGTCGCTGCGCTAATCGCTTCCGCCAGGGCGCGGGTTTGCACGGTGACCAAGGTCGCTGTCTTCGCGGAACGGCAAACCCAGCGCGTTCTCTGCCGCCAGAGAAACCGCGCGAAATGGCTCGGCAGGGCCGCCTGCGTCAGCCGATCGAATTCAGACGAAAAATGACCGGCATTTTGAATGAGCAGGAGTGTGGGGCAGCTCATTTTGCGCCTCGGCACGAAATTCGTCTGCGAAAACAGAACATCGACCTGGTGCTTTTTGATGAGAGCGGGCAGGACGAATTCGTACCAGGCAAAGACATGCAAAGGGGAGCGATTGATCCATGGGATCGGCATCCAGGTCACCGATGGATCAGCAGCCGTTTCCAGTTTGAGGCGCGGACTTGTGGCGACAATCCATTCGATATCTGGCCGTAACGCGCGCATCGACGCCAGGAGTTGCAGCAGAACGCCCTTGGCACCACCTTCGCTGATCGACACGGCATTGATCAAAACTTTCATCGGCGTGCCCTCATTTTCTGAAACCAGCCCAGATAGTCCCAGTCGCCAACGGCAAGAGCGGCGAAATCTTCGAGGCTGTAATCATTTGAAATATTGATGCGCGGAACGGCCCATCGGTCGAAACCTTCCGACAAGGGCTCATGTTCGCAGGACAAAGCGTAGTTGTACCCCGCCGCAGCAACCGCCTCTCTGAGAGATTTGACATGGCGGCCCCAAGTATAGGCAAAATAAGAGCACGGTTGAGACAGATTGGCTCCAATCATCTGCTTTGAAGCCCGCAATTGTTTGTTCACAACATCGGGGGCCGCGCGCGTCAAGTCGAGATGTTCGACGCCATGCGAGCCAATAGTCCAGCCAGCCGCTGCGAGAGCGCGGACATCTTCCCAGGAGAGAAACCAATCCTCCGGGTAATGCCCTAGCGATGCGTCGGAAGGATTTCGAACGTTCTCGGCAAGCAATCCTGCATTGATGAATACGGTTGCCACGGCTCCACAATCCTGGAGAACCGGAAGCGCCAAATCGCGCAAGGAAGCATAGCCATCGTCGAAAGTGATCGACACCTGGAATGGGTCGTCGAAGGAATCTTCGAGAAGTTGCGGCAGCGAAACAATTTTCGCCGACCGGCTGAGCCACTCCATCTGAGCCCGGAAATCATTCTCCGGTGTTGCCCAAGGGCTCTCCCCAATTGAATGATAGAGCAAAATGAGCTTACGTTGCGCTGCCGTAGGTCGTAGGCGCGCAACCTTGCCCAAGGTTCGCTTCAAAATAAGTTTTGTCGTCATGATCCGACCAGTAGAGATCGAGGCGCGGAACCGCATGTACACGGTTTCACTGAAAATTGAAATAGACTGAAGCTTTGCGCGTAGCTTAATCTGGTTATGTAAATAAATCTCAGAATAGCTATTTCGTTATATAAATTAGATTGAAAACTACTATTAACCAGCAGAACGAATGTCTGCTTAAAAACATCACCTAGTTTAATTGCCTAGCTGTCACAGCCTTAGGTCCATTTTTGAAAATTGTAAAGTTTTCTTCGACCCTATCGCGGGTTACGCCTTATTGCACATTAATATAAACTGTTAAGGTGAAGCTATCGGCGCCCTTGATATAAACGCCACTCCTGGAATTTGGTTTCGTCGTGGGCGCCCCAGCCGCCGCTTCCTTGATGCGATCGGTCGCCGCGAGGAGCCTTTTACGCACATCGTCGAGATCTTTACCCGACGCAGTCGCACTCAATTCGCAGTCGCATAGGACTGGAAGACAACAATATCGCCATCGGCCTCCTCCGCGGCATCGACCGGAGGCGCAAAACTCACCCTTTCGCCAGCACTTCCTTGATGCGATCGGTCGCAGCGAGGAGCCTTTTGCGCACATCATCGAGGTCTTTGCCCGAGGCAGTCACGCCCAATTCGCGGTCGGCATAGGACTGGAAGACAACAATATCGCCATCGGCCTCCTCCGCGGCATCGACGGCAGCGGAGATCCCTTCGGGATCGACCTTCCCGTCCGTCGTGATGACCGCGACCATCGCGGACTCCTCATGCCAACGAAATGGATTGAAGCGATAGAGCATTTCGTCATAGGAGGAGACCAGTGCTGGCATGAGATCGCCCTTCATGCGCAGCATAATGGCTTGCCATTCGGGATCGGGCAGACGCACCTTATAGTCAAGGAGTTTCGGCCCTTCGCTCGTCAGCACGATATTGGCGTGAAGGAGGCCCCTGAACGTCTTGCGCTCAGCCTTCATGTGCTCGACCGTCGGCAGGAGGATGCGATCGACAATCTCCTGCTCGATTTCGGGCGTCACGCCTGGCGCTGGCGAGAGGCAGCCTGGCATCGAGGGAACGGCTGCACCATCCCAAAATGGCGTCGTGGTGGTGAGCGGCAACACGACATTTCCATCGGTGATCGCCGAATAGCTGATTTCCTGGCCGGTCAGCAACTCCTCGATGATGATTCCGTCAATTCCGTCGCCAGAAAAACGCGCGGCGATCGCCGCCTCGGCTTCGTCCTTCGTCCGGCAGATCGCGACCTTGGCGCCATTAATGTAGCTGTCGCCCTTGATCACGACGGAAAACCCAGTTTCGCTCAAGTAGAGCCTTGCCGAATCGGCATCGGTAAAATGGCGCCAAGCGGCGGTCGGTATCGTGTGACGTTTGCAAAATTCCTTGGCGAAATGCTTGGAAATCTCGAGCTTGACCCCGCCCATGTCCGGACCGAAAGACGGATAGCCGTTGCGATTGAGCATGTCGACAAGGCCGGCTTCCATGGCCACAAGCGAATCGACGATGACGAATTCAATGTCTTGATCGTCGCAATGACTGAGAATTGTCTGCAACGCGCCCATCGCGATCGGCACGCATTCGGCGAGATTCGCGACACCCGCACTGCCCGGCGCACAGG
>DASQCU010000367.1:0-3142 GCA_035634575.1 Beijerinckia sp. | reverse complement strand
GTTTTGCGCGCGGGGCAATTCAATGGCATCCTGCACAGGGTCAAGGGCACCGAGAACGAGCATCTCGTGAACGAAGTCGTGCTGCGCACCCAGGCGCAGGCCGAATATGTGACCGAGAACTACGGCCATTTCGGCCTCAATCTGCGCCGCTACGCGCATTTCACCTCGCCGATCCGTCGCTATGCCGATCTCATCGTGCATCGCGCCCTCATCGCCGCCCTCCACCTCGGCCCGGATGGGCTGCCGAAGATCCCGCCCGAAGATCTGGCCGAAGTCGCAGCGAAAATATCCGCTGCGGAACGGCGCGCCATGGCCGCCGAGCGCGAGACGGTCGAGCGGCTCATCGCGGCCCATCTCGTCGATCAGGTTGGTGCGAGTTTCGTGGGCCGCATTTCCGGCGTGACCCGCGCCGGGCTTTTCGTGAAGCTCGATGAGACCGGCGCAGATGGTTTCATTCCGGCGGCCACGCTTGGCACCGATTATTTCCGCTATGACGAGACCCATCATGCGCTCATCGGCTCGCGCAGCGGTGAGACACATCGTCTCGGCGATGTCGTGACCGTGAAGCTCATCGAAGCCGCGCCGCTCGCGGGCGCGCTGCGATTCGAGCTTTTGAGCGAAGGCCGTCCGCGCGCAAAGCTCGGGATCAGCCGCGATTCGAAGCGGGAGACGCGCTCGCGCCGGGCGCGATGATTCAGACCAAAGACCGCTAAGTTTTCAAAAGACTGACGCCATCCAAGCCCTCATCCTGAGGAGCGCCGCAAGGCGCGTCTCGAAGGACGAGGGCGCCCTCCAGTGAATGCTGGACCCTTCGAGACGCCACTGCGTGGCTCCTCAGGATGAGGCGGTGGCTTTTGAAACAGGTTATCAGGGAATAAATTTTGTCGCATTGCCCGAGAGCAGAAGACCATCCATTTTCAGGGGAATTTATTCTGGGCGAAGATTGCGCCCAATATCTGGGCCGAATGCTGGGCAAGGAGGAGATTGATGAAATCCATAGCTGTGGACGCCCCTGCCCCTTTGGACCAAACAGGCGCTATCGACGCCGGGCCCCGCGATATCTGGCAGGCAGTCCGCCGGGGCCTTGCCAGTCGCTGCCCGGCTTGCGGCGCGGGCAGGATCTTCTATCGCTATCTCAAGGTTAACGACACCTGCCCTTCTTGCGGCGAGGAATTATTCCACCACCGCGCCGACGACGCGCCGCCCTATATGACCATTTTCGTCGTTGGCCATATCATCGGGACCATGATGCTTCTCTGCGAGGAGTTCTGGCCCGATGCGCCGATCTGGCTCCATGCGCTCATCTGGCCAACGCTCACACTCATCCTCTCGCTCTGGCTCCTGCCTGTCATGAAAGGCGCCTTGATCGCCTATCAATGGGCGTTACAGATGCACGGCTTCGATAAGAAGAGCCAAAAGGAATCGGCCAGCCTCCTATGACCGATCGCGCGACGGGGCAGACACCCGCCATAAAGCCGCGCCTGGCGGCGACGATGATCCTCATCGATCACGACGGACCGTTCAAAAAAGTCCTCATGGGCCGGCGTCATTCGGGCCATGTCTTCATGCCAGGGAAATTCGTGTTTCCCGGCGGGAGGGTCGAGCCTTGTGACCGTTTCATGAGTACCTCCGGAGCGCTTTCCCCAATTATCGAAGAAAAACTGAAGAAGCACGTCACGCGTCCCGCCGTCTCGCGGCCCAAAGCTTTGGCGCTTGCCGCCATTCGCGAGACTTTTGAGGAAACCGGCATTCTGCTCGGCCGCAAGGGAGCAGGACCCCTCGCGCCCTCTCCCGCCGCAGCCTGGAGCGCCTTCGCCGAGCATGGCGTCTGTCCATGCCTTGAAAATCTGCGATTCGTCGGCCGCGCCATTACCCCGCCGGGGCGGCCCCGCCGCTTCGATGCACATTTTTTCGTGGCGGATGCGAGCGAAATCGCCCATCAAGTCGAAGGCATGATTCATGCTGAAACGGAACTGGTCGAACTCGTCTGGATCCCGCTCGCCGAGGCGAAAACCCTCGATTTGCCGAGTATCACCGGCGTCCTGCTGGAGGAGCTCGACAAAAGAATTGATGCCGGCATGTGCCACGATCTTCCCGTGCCCTTCTTCTTCGAGAGGAACAAGCGCTGGATTCGCGAAGAACTCTGAAAGCCTTCCGTAGCAAGCGGGGACTCCGCCGCCGGAACGTGCTGCAAAGCAAAAATCTCGAACGCTTTCGCCTTTCCAGGGAAGCGGAAGGCGCAGGGTCCCGCGCGCAGTCCCGTGGTGTCATCCTCGCCGCGCTCGCCTGCACCATAGCGACGGTTTCGATCGTGGGAGTTGGCCTGTCGCTCACCATGGCTTTGCTCTCGGTGCGCCTTGGCGAACAAGGCTATTCGGCCCATGCCATAGGCTTGAACCCGGCAGCGGGTGGTCTTGCCACTTTGTTCGGCGCGCCTTTCGTGCCGGTTGCGGCGCGATGGCTCGGCGTCAAGCGCGTGCTTTTCCTGGCGCTCCTTATTGGCGCACTCTGCCTTGCGGCCTTCGCCCTGACCGATGATTATTGGGCTTGGCTCGCGCTCCGGGCGATTTTCGGCGCCGCCTTGACCGCGCTTTTCGTGCTCAGCGAATATTGGATCAATGCCATTGCCCCGCCCGAGCGGCGCGGCACTGTCATGGGCCTTTATGCCGCAAGTCTTGCCTCCGGGTTCGTCGCCGGTCCCGCGATTCTCGCGCTCGTAGGGACGCATGGGGCAGCGCCCTTCCTCGCCGCGATAGGACTATTCATCATCGCCGCCATGCCCATCGTCATGGGTAGCGGCGACGCGCCGGAAATCGCGGCCGCGCCCCAGGTCTCAGTCCTTCACTTTCTCACCGGCGCGCCAATCGCAACGCTTGCCGGTTTCCTGCATGGCGCGATCGAGACCGCAAGCATGGGCCTTTTGCCCATCTATGCCCTGCACGCGGGCCTCTCAGCCGAAACGGGGGCGGGTTTCGTCGGGCTTTTTGCCCTCGGCAATGTCCTCTTCCAGATCCCCATCGGGCTCGTCTCGGATCTGATCGACCGGCGCAAGCTCTTGTTTTTGATCGGCCTGATCGGTTTTCTGGGCGCGCTTGCCATCCCGCTTGCAGGGCAAGAGCACATTCTTGCGCTCTGCACACTG
>DASQCU010000366.1:0-5608 GCA_035634575.1 Beijerinckia sp. | reverse complement strand
CAAGCGCGTCTTCGGGCTCGCCCATTTGCAGCAGGACATTGCCTCGGTTGAACCAAGCTTCCGGCAATCCGGGATCCAATTGGATGGCCGCGTCGAGGGAGAGAAGAGCCTCCTCGAATCGGCCGAGGCGTTGCAAGGCGACGCCGCGATTGTTCAAAAGATCAGCATGATCAGGCGCATGAACGAGCGCGGCATCATATGTGGCAAGCGCTGCGTCAAATCTTTCGAGGCCTTGCAGAACATTGCCGCGATCGATTGAAGCCTCGATGAAATCCGGCTTGAGCCGCAGCGCTTCGTCAAAAAATTCCAGTGCGCTCTCAAGCTGCCCGGCGTTCTGCAGAACCTGGCCGCCCGCGTGGAGGGCTTGCGGATAGGCGGGTTGCAATTGCAAAGCTCTATCATAGGAGGCGATGGCCGCCTCAAGCTGCCCTTGGGCGCGCAGCAGATTGCCGCGGTGATAGAAAAGCTCGGTATTGGAAAAGCCGAGTTTCAGGGCCTCGTCAAAGGCTGTGAGCGCCTCACCGTCACGGGCAAGCTCCAGCAAGACGAGGCCGCGATTGAACGAAGCCTCGGGAAATGCCGGGCTCACGGCCGAGGCACGTTCGAACCACGCCAGAGCTTGTGGCTTTGCCTCGGCGCTGAGATGGATCAATCCAATGAGATTGCACCTCGAAGGGGCCGTGACGTCGGATTTGTGCCAGGAAAGGAACTGGTCCAGCGCCGCCTGTCTGCGGCCCGCATTGAGGTGGGCGATCGCCTGATGAATATCGGCGTCGAGATTCCGATCCAAAGGGAATGGCCTTTTGTCAGCGAATTCGGCGGACGCCCATGTGAGAGGCAAAGGCTTGCACAGAGCTGACCCCTTATTCCCGACGGGAACGCGATCCTTGGATTATGGCTGTCCGAATCCGAGAACGGCGCTCGTATAGGTCTCGGTGACCTCGGAGAAAGGCTTTTGATCTTCGCGCAGAACCAATGCGCGATGTTGGAAAAGCTTCTCCGGGATCGCGAGTGCGCGCTCTGCATGGTCTTCGGGCGGGAGGGCATTCATTTCCCAGCCTTCAGGCAAGGGCTTCCAAAAAATTTCGACCGAGAAAGTCCGCCGGAACGGCTGCAAATCCTGCACAGCACGGCCAAAGGGCGTGTCCGTTGTCTCCAGAATTTGATTCATCTCTTTGGTGAGACGGGACGGCACATACCAATTATCCGCCTCCGAAAGGATGACATCGCCGCACGTGAGCTCCACCCTGCGATATTTGACGGGTTCGTCCATGTCGATTCGCAGCCTTGCACGCTGTTCGATCGAGACTGGCTTTTCCGCACCCCGGACGAGCCGGGCGTGGATTTTCGGGTCGCTCGCCAATTTGTGATCGGCGCACCATTGGTCCAGGGTCGCGGTCGCGCTGCGTGCGGCGAGCAGGTTCGCGTTCAAGCTTTGCATGAGCGCAAGAGCTTCCAGACGGGCGAGAAACGTGTCCGGCCAAGGGAAAACCGGCCGTGCGAAGCCGGAATTGCCAGCAAGGGTGAGACCGCTGAGGCCAAGTGCCAGCCCCAGTCTCATGCCGCGCCTATGTTGCAATGCAATCTTTCCTCTTGCCCAATTGCTGCACTGCGTCAAATATCCGCATGCTTAGCTATTAGCATAAGATGATCATTGCTGCATTACCTCTGCGCCTTTCGCCACGCCAGATGCGGGTGGTGGAGGAGGCCGCCGGCGCGCCCAATCTGGCTTCAACCTTGAATCAAGGCGGCTTCAATATTGGGTGTGCGAACGGCGCGTGGCTCGGCTCCATTCCGATCAGCCACGGTTTACCCTATAATCAGATTTCTTGGGTCGGCTGCGGAGTCGCCATCGCGGGCTTGGTTCGGTCCGCGGCCTCTTATGGATTTGATCTCCGCAAGGCCCTCCATCAACTGCGGAGCTCGCATGAAAGAAGCCCAATCCTCGATTGCCGTCGGCGCAAAAGCCGGTTCCGATGGCCGCCGTAGCCCGTTCCAACGTCTCTACGACTGGACCATGAGCCTCGCCGAGAGCCGTCACGCGCCTTTGGCTTTGGGACTGATCGCTTTCGCCGAAAGCTCCTTCTTCCCGGTGCCGCCGGATGCCATTCTCATTCCCATGTCGGTGGCGCAGCCGAAGCGGGCGTGGTTCTACGCCCTCATTTGCACCATCGGCTCGGTTCTGGGCGCGCTGCTTGGCTATGCGATTGGCGCGCTGCTGTTCGAAACCGTCGGGAAATGGCTGATCAATCTCTATGGCTATGGGCCGCGCATCGAGGAAATGCGCGCGCTTTATGCACAATGGGGCTGGGCCGTCATCCTCATCAAGGGTCTGACGCCGATCCCCTTCAAGATTGTGACCATCACCAGCGGGCTCATGGCCTATAGCCTGCCGCTTTTCGTCGCCCTCTGCTTCGTGACGCGCGGCGCGCGCTTTTTCATCGAGGCGGTGCTGCTCAATTATTATGGCGAGCAGATCAACAAACTGCTCGATAAATATTTCGGGCTTTTCCTCGCCATCCTCGTTATTGCCATTGTGGCCGGATTCTGGATTGCGACGCGGGTTATTTAGCCTCGATGAGTGGTGAGACTTCCAGATTTGCCTTTCGCATCGCCCTCGCGATCTTCATGATCGCGGGCGCGACCATTGGCGGCGCCTGGATCTTCCAGGCGTTCGGCATTGCGCCCTGTGAACTCTGCCTGAAGGAGCGCATCCCCTATTATGCGGGGCTGGTTCTTGGGGGTCTTGCGATCTTTTTCGCTGCGCGGGGCAGGAAAGCTTTATTGCCGGCGGCCTTTGCGGGCCTCGCACTGATCTTCGCGGCAAGCGCGGTCTTCGGCGCCTATCACGCTGGGATTGAATGGGGCTTTTGGCCGGGTCCGGCCGATTGCACGGGAACTGTGGAGAAAGCCGGATCGGTCGAAGATTTTCTGCATCAGTTGCAGACCGTCAGGGTTGTGCGCTGCGATGCCGTCGCGATCCGCATCCTCGGGCTTTCACTCGCCGGCTGGAATGCGGTCATCTCGGCAGTCTTGACGGCATTGTCGCTCAAAGGCTTGCAGCGTGCCTAGCTTTTAGGCACGGCTTGCCCGGCACATCAACGACAGGGCGGCGTCCGGCGAATTGGGATTAATGCCCGAGAGCAACTGCCCGATCCTGTATTTGAACTTGGCGCGCCCATGATGGGACAGGGCATCTATCCCGGCAAGATGATTATGGGGGTAGAGTTCGACCTTGAATCCGAAGGGAATTAGGACGCTTTCGAAAAATTCGCGCGTCACCCCATCCCCTGGCCTATGATGGATTTCTGATGCGAGGGCGCAGGCCTGTTCCGTGGGGGAGCGATGAAAGCCCTTTTTCGTCCAGGCATAGATGTGCAAGCGCAGCTTCCAGAGCCATAGCCCCGGTCCCTTGAAGTTCCAGGCGCCAAGCTGCGGGTCGTGATCCGTGACCAGGATGCCGCCCGGTGCAACGAGCCGCGCGGCTTCCCGGAGAACGCCCGCCATGTCATCGCAATGATGAATTGTGGCATTGACGATCACAATATCCGCGATGCCGGAGGCCAAAGGAAGATCGTGCGCATCTGCGACAAGGGGTTCGTAGCCCGCCTTGCGGGCGATTTCCAACGCTCCGGCGGAAACATCCACTCCGATGAGAGCTTTGGGTTTGCCGCCAAGCGTTGCAAAAACATTCCCGGGCCCGCAGCCGATGTCGACAACCACTTTGCCGTCCAGGGAGCCGACCGCCGCGGTCCAACGCGCCTTGAAAGCTTCGTCACGGTGGCAATAACGCAGATATTGGGAGGTCCATTCCGGAGTGTCGAAATAGCGTGCATTTGCCTTGATGGAAGGCGTGGCTTTCAGGTTCAAACAGCGGGGAACGGCCTTTGAGAAATCGAGATTGGCACCGTTCTTCAAAAAGGGTTCAAGTTTAATCGCTGCCGAGTTTAGATCCATCGTTCCATCCAAAAAGCACGTTATTTCCGGCCCTTGTGCGTAATTGGCTGGAGCTTGTGCTTACCAATTGTGTTGGAACTTTGCTGAAATATAGGAGCAATACGTCTTGTATACTATTGTACAAGGCAAGTTGAGACGAGCTCTTAATGGTGTTTACAGGCGCGTCTCTGCGTCATCGGTCTCGTTCGAGGCTGCGAGTCTTGCGCGCGCCCGCAGCTTCTCCGTTTCGCTCTTCAATTGGCCGCAGGCAGCCAGAATATCGCGTCCGCGCGGCGTGCGGACCGGGCTCGCATAGCCAGCGTTGAAGACTATGTCGGAAAACTTCTCGATCTGTTCCCAGTCCGAACATTCATAAGGCGCGCCGGGCCAGGGATTGAAGGGGATGAGATTGATCTTGGCCGGAATGCCCTTCAAAAGCCGCACCAGTTCACGCGCCTCGGCGGGGGAATCGTTCACGCCCTTCAGCATCACATATTCGAAGGTGATGCGCCTCGCGTTTGAGGCCCCGGGATAAGCCCGGCAGGCCGCGAGCAGATCCTTGATCGGATATTTTTTGTTGATCGGCACGAGCTTGTCGCGCAGGTCATCGCGGACCGCGTGGAGCGAAATCGCGAGCATGGCGCCAACCTCATTGCCGAGGGCTTCAATGCGTGGCACGACGCCCGAGGTCGAAACGGTGATCCGCCGCTTTGACAGCGAAAGGCCATCGCCATCGGACAGCACGCCGACCGCATCGCGCACATTATCAAAATTATAGAGCGGTTCGCCCATCCCCATGAAGACGATGTTCGAGACGAAGCGCGAACCATCGGAGGGGAGCAGGCCATCTTTTGGCGGGGTGAGGCCAGGAAAATCGCCGAGCCTTTCCCGCGCGATGACGAGTTGCGAAACGATTTCGCTCGACGTCAAATTACGGACGAGCTTTTGCGTTCCCGTATGGCAGAAGGAGCAGGTCAAGGTGCAGCCGACCTGGCTCGAAACGCACAAGGTTCCGCGGTCGCTCTCCGGGATATAGACGCATTCGATCTCAGCGCCTTTGTCTTTTGCATCGACGGGTGCGAAGCGGATCAGCCACTTGCGTGTGCCATCGGTGGAGACCTGTTCCGCGACGACTTGCGGGCGTTCGAGCGTGAAGTTCTGGCTGAGTTTTGTACGCAAAGCCTTGCCAATATTCAGCATCGAATCGAAAGAGGTCGCGCCCTGGAAATAGATCCAGTGCCAAAGCTGTGCGACACGCATGCGGATTTCGCGCTCGGGCACGCCAAGCGAGATCAGCGCCGCAGCGAGTTCGCCGCGCGTCGCGCCGAGCAATGAAGGGCGCGTGCCATGCTCCGCCTCGGCAAGCGGCGCGAGAGGTTCAACGAGATTGGTGCTGTTCATGATGCGTTTTTAATATCATTGGACGGAAAAAGCGATCCAAGCTTTCTTTTTTGAATTTCTCCTTTGCGGGCCTTTCCATTATTGCCAGGACCATTGCGGCGGGTAGGATATCTCCCGCAATGGCCGAGGATGTTCGATGCCGATCTCCCGTTTCCCTGTTTCGTCCGCGTGCTTTTTCCTCCTTTTAGGCTTTGTTACGGCGGATCCGGTCAAAGCCTTGGCGCAGGAAGTTTCGCTGAAAGCATCTGTTCCTTCGATCACAATCACCGGA
>DASQCU010000365.1:0-2542 GCA_035634575.1 Beijerinckia sp. | reverse complement strand
GCAGTCAGGATTTTGGCGCGCGTCTCCTCCATGAACCCTTCGGGGATCGGCCGGCCAAAGCGCCGCTCGATCATTTCCTCAAGACCCGCTCGGGATTTCCCTGGATTGGCGAGAAGGTCCTGCATCGTGACGACGAAGCCTGCGGCCTGAAAGCATTCGCTGCGTATACGCGCGTCAATATGCTCGCTATCGACGAGCACCCCGTCGCAGTCAAAGATGATGAGACTTGGATGCGACATGTTAGGCCGGTGGCGCAACGTGAGTCGGTTCTCGCCGACACCGCTTAATCCAATCTGGTTTCAACAGGGCGTGCATTTGGACACTGCGGAAGCTGCTATCTACAAACAGTCGGTCCCGAAGTAATCCCTCGTTCGCGAACCCCAGCTTCGTTGCCAGCGCCAGCGAGGACAGGTTTTCTGTTTCGATCAGGGCTTCAATGCGATGCGTGTTCATGGCGCGGAAGCAGTGGCGCAGGACTGCATCCGCAGCCTCGGTCATTATGCCTTGTCGCCAATACGTCGGCACCACGATCCAACCAAGCTCAAGACGGCGGTTACGCGCCTCGCGGTGATGATAGTTGATCATTCCGACGAAGGTGCCGTCATGATGGACGATTGCCCACACACCGTGCGTGATCCGTCCACCGGCGAGCGCTCCTTTGATCATCGAGGCAGTTTCGGCGACTGTGCCTGTGGCCGGAAAATTCCAGAAGCGCATTGCCTTCGCGTCACCATATGCCGCGTGTAATCCTTCGGCGTCGCTTTCGGCGATTTCGCGCAGCAGCAGCCGGTCGGTTGTCAGAATAGGAAGGCTCATTTCCGACCTTTTCGATCATCAAGCTGATTGGCCCTCGAAGACCTCATCGCCCTCGGGAATGACCACCCACGCCTGCTTTCTCTTGGCCCAGATATGCCGGGTCGGCCGCAACCAGGACGTATCGTCCAGGGTGCCACCCCTGACCCCGATACAGCCCCTCTCTGGGCAGGCCGGTGATCCAAGTGCTGCATTCCGGGCACACCAATCGGTGTTGACCCGACCGCTATCCGCGAGGCGCTGTAGCTGGCGCGGCTAGACCCCGGACAGCTTGAACCCGGCCTCGGGCACGACGACGCCAAGCGAGAAGGCGCTGCTGGTCAGCCGTTGGCAATCGAGGCAATGGCAGGTGTACACCAGGAGCGGCTCTTGGGTGATCTCGTAGCGGACCTTGCCGCATTGGCATCCGCCAGTTTGTGGGAGTTTCATTCGTTACGCCTCTGCTCGAACACTTCGCCAGTAGCCAAAACCTAATGTTTTTCCCGGAGAAGCTTATCGACGATGCTCCAGGAGCCCCCCATTCGCTCTTCGCGCCTTCGGCGTGGTCCGCTGATTGATGGGACCGCCGGGGGCATACCAGCCAGCCTTCTTGCGGACCGTCGCGCTTGGGTCTGATCTCTTCGTGTTCAATAGCGCGATCTCGGCTTCGGGATGAGTATGAACCCATCTTCCGACTACCTCGACAAACATCGCCCGAACATGTGGGTCGGGATCGCCGGATAAAATCGCAATCGCACGCGGTAGAACCTTTGTATCGTCTGGTCGGCAAGAATCGTCCTTGCATCGGTCGCGGGCGAGCGTGTGTAGAGCGGTGCAGCGAACGCGACTGTCCGGATCATCGAGCATTCGGATCAGGTCGTCCATCACGTCCGGCACCAGAAAGTGATCCAAAAACTGACAACACCAATAACGGACATCGGAGTTGCCATCCTGAAGACCCTCCCAAACCGCCGGAAGCGCAACGAGACCGCGCCTCATCAAAGCGCGATGTGCATCTCCGGCTTGATGAGGAATCGACAGCTTCTCAACAAGACCTTTGTATTGATCCCTCACAGAGAGCCTCTATTTCTCCAGCGAAACCACTTTCACCACCGCTTGGAGAGCGACTGGTGTTGCGATCATATCGACGTGCGTCATACCCGGCACGATAGTCACGGGAATGTTCACTCCCAGGCTTTCGAACAGCGGAGCAATTGGTCTGCGACGATCTGTTCGTCCGCACTTCCGACCAGAACAGCGGCCAGCCGACGGATATTCTTCAAATAGCGCGCAAATTCACGACCGGCTCCGAAGTTCCTAAACAACCGATAGGAATATCGGGAAGTACCTTCCTTACTCGTGGGTGAAACCGCATAGCTGATGACATCAAATCCGTCGAACACGTGAATGCCTAGGTCATCGAGCACACTAATCGTGAGGAGGCGCGGATTTGAAATGCTCGTCCAACCACCAGCGTTCGGACGCAAGGTCGGTGCACCCGGTAGGATCGGCGACAGGAAGACGTAGTGATCAAATAGTTCGCCGTAAGGGCCACCCGCGAAACGGTTAGTGAAGCCTGCACCGGCCGAAAAGCCGATGAGCGTTCGAACCTCACCGCTCTTCGCCGGTCCCAGATTTCTGGCGAAGTCGGCGAGATCGTCGTCCACCTGCCCGATATAGTCGATGTCACCGCGTCGCCCCGAACCCCCGTGACCACGGATGTCCAACATGTAGGCTGACACCCCGCCGT
>DASQCU010000364.1:0-3751 GCA_035634575.1 Beijerinckia sp. | reverse complement strand
CCTCGCCACGCTCTTGTCCTTGTCGCTCGGGGCGCCCCAGCCTGCCAAAGCGGGAGCACTTTGGTCGAGCCTGCAATTCATCTCGCCGGTCCTTGATCCACCGCGAACCTCTCTGGCCCTCAAGGTGAAGGCGCTCGATCTATGGCCCGGACTTTCGGGCAAGGATGCGAGGATGACCCTGCAAATTGCGCCGGGGCTTCTCGTTCTGCGCGATTTTGGCGTGAAGATCAGTGAGGGCGAGGCGGCGGGCACGCTTTCCCTCCACCGCGACGGTCCGACGGCAGCGCTCGAAGCGCATGTCGATTTGAACGATTATCCCTTCGATCTGCCGAGCGGGCGTGGGAAACTTAAGCTCGGGCTCGATCTTGCGGGAACCGGACAGAGCGCCCAAGCCCTTGTCGTCGGGCTCGCGGGGTCGGGCCATACGACGGTGAGTGATCTCCTCGTGCCGCACGGCGACCCCTCCGCTTTGCCCAGAATTTTCGCGAATGTCGAAGAGGATCGCTTGCCCGTCGAGACGGATACGGTCGCGCGTGCCCTCAACAGCGAATTAGACCGCCAGTCCCTTGCTGCAGGGAGCCGAGACTTCGACCTTAATCTGGCAGCGGGCACGATTCGCTTCGATCCGGTGGCAAGCCCCAAACCCAAGGCGGATGTAACGAGCGATTTTTCCGCCGGTCTCGATCTCGTCAAGGGCACGCTCGACCAGCGTCTGGCTCTGACCCTGCACGCATTGCCGAAGGATTGGACGGGACCGCCGCCGCAGGTCACCCTGAACTTCAAAGGTCCAATCGCCAGCCAGAGCCGCACGATCGAGGCGGACGCTTTCGTCAATGCCTTGGCGGCGCGCGCGATCATGCGCGAGAGCGCCCGGATCGAGGCCTTTGAATTCGACGTTCGCGAGCGCGCGTTTTTCAATCGCCGCCTCATCAGTGAAAGGCGCCGCGAGCAGGAGCGCATCAAGGCCGAGGAAGACGCAAGGCGCGCTGAAGAAGAGCGCCGCCAGGCGGCAGAGACAGCAAGGCGGGAACGCCTGAAAAAAGCGGAAGAAGCCCGCCGCAAGGCTGAGGAGGCCCAGCGCGCTTCAGAGGCGCAGCGCGCGAACGCAAGCGGAGAAACGAAACCGCCCGGCAGCTGGATGCCGCCAGTTCTTTCCGCCCCGGGGGTTCTCATCGATCCATCGGCGGCGGGGCGCTACTGAAATTTTTCCATGGCCGTCTTCAAGACAAAGACCCGGATTGCCGAGGATAGATTGGCCGCACCCCGCGCCGCATCGATTTCCGCCACAAGAGCCGCCAGCGAAACGCCGCGCATGGCCGCAATCTGCTTGAGGCCATCCCAGAAGGCAGCTTCGAGTGAAATACTGGTGCGATGACCGGCGATGGCAATCGAATGTTTGATGATTGAGGCCGAAGCGTCAGCTGGCGTCTTCGTCATTGGCACTTGACGCATTTTCGCGGGCGTGCCCATCGAGGCGGCTTTCTGCCAAAGCCTGCTCGGCTTCGGAGGTTTTTCGCTCGGCGAGTGTACGGCCGTGGCGCACACGGCTTTCCGCCGCCTGCCTGGCAGCTGCCGCACGTGCCTTGTCCTTGCGGGCGCGGCGGAGGTTGACGAGATCGCCCATCCTTTAGGACCTCAGTGTCAGGTCTTCTTGCGGAAAGCGTCGATCGAAACAACCTTGGCTTCGCCTGAAGCCGCCACTTCTTCAAGCTCGCCCTCCGGCTTCACTGGGTTTTTGGTCTCAGCGACCAGCACCGGAGCGGGTGGCGTTTCGCTCAAGGCCGGAGAGGCTTCCTCTGGCGGCTCGCCAGTATCATTCGCACCGGCCTCGACCGCTTCGTTTTCAAGCTCGAATTTCAAGCCGAACTGAACCGAAGGATCGAAGAAACCCGTTACCGCATCGAAGGGGATAAGCAGCATTTCGGGAATGTTCTTGAACGACAAACCCACCTCGAAAGCCTGCTCGGTGACCGAGAGATCCCAGAATTGATGCTGGAGGATGATTGTCATTTCATCGGGATATTTTTCGCGCATCCGCGACGAAAGCCGCACGCCCGGCGAAGCGGTCTTGAAGGTGATATAGAAATGATGGTCGCCCGGAAGACCATCGCGGGCAGCATCGGTCAGGACCTTTCGCACGACGCTTCGCAAAGCGTCCTGGACGAGGAGATCGTAGCGGATCAAATCAGTCGCCATTTAAAGGTCCACGAAGCACCAATTGAAGAAACAGATCAAAAGTGGAGGCTTCTGTTGCCAGGTGCCTCCGAACCCCGCCTTGAAGTGCTACCCCCAAGGGCTTTATTTCGGTACTATTGCCGCATTACGCAGCAACGGCCACCGGAGCATAGTTGTCGTTGGCAACTATAGAATCGGCCCGATGACGGCGGAACCATGCCGAGCGAACGGATATCCTTTACACCCCCCGTCGAACCTATTTCGCCCCCGCCAAAATCCGCCTCTGTCGGCGGAAACGGACTTTGGTGGAGGCGCCGGGTACCGCCCCCGGGTCCGAAGAGCTTATTTCGAAACCATTTATCGCCATAGCCGCGCGAGGCGGCATGTGGAATATAAGCCCTTCACCCATATTTACAAATGGCCTGAAGCCCAGCGAAACGCACAGCACGATTTTTTCCATGAGCGCGACCGGCGGGCTCGACGAAGCGCCCGAAAAAGCAAAGCCCTACGGCCCACTGGGGCTTTGTGTGAGCTTGGCGGCCATCCTTCTACTCGCCGCTGTTCTTTGTATGTTCACGACAGGGGCTTTCGTTCTGATCGATATGGCGCTCGATGGATCGGCACTCACCAAGCGAATCATCCGGATTTTGCGCGGCGCCTTGGATGGAGGCGTCGCACCCTCGGCCAATCTGGAGCTTGCCTTTTCCTTCCTGGTCTATGCCGCCGTCGCGCTCGCCGTGATCCTCGTCGCGCGGTTCGCCGGTGGACGGGACTTCAGGACGCTTATCGCCTGGCGTCCCTGGGGCTTGTGGCAAAGCGACCGGTGGTGCTGGCTGATCGCCGGGGGCGCCCTCCTCTATAGTTTCGCGGCCGATTTCGCGCTTGCCTATTTCTATCCCCAATCGGACGCCTGGTTCACAATGCCGCAGAACAGGTTTTCGGCGATGGGCCTCGTTGTTCTTGCCGTGGTTTTTGCGCCGATCAGCGAGGAACTCGTCTTTCGCGGCTGGATCTATACGAGTTTGCGGGCAAGTTTCGGCTATGCCTTCGCGCTTTTTTCAACTTCGGCGCTATTCGCCTTTTTGCATTATGAACACACGCATCTCTATGCCCTCGCGGTGTTTCCGATAGGCCTTGCGCTCGGGGCGATCCGGGAGCGCACCGGCAGCATCAAGGCGTCCATGAGTTTTCATGCTTTTTACAATTTTGTCGCCTGCTGCCTGAGTTTTGCGGATTTTGGTTGAAAACGCAGGACTGTGGATCGCCGATCGAAGGCAATAGCGAGCCAGCGACCCTTGGTATAAAATGCTGTGCACTGCAATATAAGAAAGCGTCAGTGAACCGATGGCAGGCCAGCAAGCTTTGAGAACGGACCCCTTGGGGACATTGGCAAGGCCGCAGCCGGTCGGCGAAGCGGAGCGTCAGGAAATCGCTGGCGCGCGGCAAATGTCCTCGCAGACCCTGCGCCCGACCGTTGCGGAACTCGAGGCGATCCTTTTCGAGCCGATCCCCGTGCTCGACCACGGCTTTTTGCGGGTGATCGACTATATGGGCGATGACGCAGCGGTGGTGCAGG
>DASQCU010000363.1:0-3085 GCA_035634575.1 Beijerinckia sp. | reverse complement strand
GGGGCCTGCCGCTTTCCGGCTTCGACAACAGGGCTTTGGCAGCCGCGGCAATCGAGGCGGGATCACCCGCTTTGCCGCCGCGGTTCGCTCTTATGCGGCCGATGATTGCGTCACGCGCATTCATGGCTTCGTCCCCTGTTCGCGCTCCCGCGATTCTTGCCTGCGCAATTCCTCCATGAATGTGCGCGCGGCGGGTTTGGGAAAATCGCGATATTTCGTCCAGCCTTTGGTCAATGGCAGCGATGTGATCCAGCCATTCTGCGCAAAGCGGCGCAACACGCGCACGGCGATGGCGGTGCCGATCCGATAGAGGAAGGGGTGGCGCGCCCCGAAGGCCCAAAGACCCAATGCGACGCGTACCGTTTGCGGTTCGAGCCCCTCGCGCCAGCTTTTCTCGCGCCAGCCGCGCAGCAGGGTTGGCAAGGGAATATCGACGGGGCAGACCTCCTGGCAATTGCCGTTCAAGGTGCAGGCATGGGGGAGGTCGCGCGTCTCTTTCAGCCCATCAAGAACGGGGGTGAGGACAGCGCCCATCGGACCTGGATAAGTGCCGCCATAGGCATGGCCGCCGATCTGGCGATACACGACGCAATGGTTCATGCAGGCGCCGCAGCGCAGGCAGCGCAGCATTTCGGCAAGGCCTTGCTCCAACATTCGCGTGCGGCCATTATCGACGAGGACGATATGGAATTCCTCCGGGCCGTCCCTATCGCCAGGCCGCTTCGGCCCGCAATGGAAGGTTGTATATTGAGTGAGATCGGCGCCCGTCGCGGAACGTACCAGAAGCCGCAAAAGCACCATCGTGTGTTGCAGGGAAGGGACGAGCTTTTCGATCCCGGCCGTCACGATATGAATACGCGGCAAAGTCGTCGTCAATTCGGCATTGCCTTCATTCGTCACGACGCAGACGGAACCCGTGTCGGCAATCAGAAAATTCGCGCCCGAGATTCCGACATCGGCGTCGAGAAAGCGCTGGCGTAATTCGCGCCGCGCGCTCGCGACCATGCTTGCTATGTCATCGCTGTTTTGCGGCCTGTGATGATGCGCGCGAAAAAGGTCCGCGACCTCTTCACGCGTGCGATGCAAGGCGGGCCAGATGATATGCGAAGGCCGGTCGCCGGCAAGCTGCACGATATGTTCGGCAAGATCGGTCTCGACCCTTGTGATGCCTGCTTCATCCAGTGCATGCGGCAGGCCGATTTCCTCGCCCAGCATCGACTTCGACCGCGTGACTGATTTTGCTTTCGCGGCCTGGCAGATCGCCACGGTGATCTTGCAAGCCTCGTCGGCGGTTGCCGCCCAATGTACCTTGGCGCCGGAGGCCGCTGCATTCTTCTCGAATTCGATCAGATAATGATCGAGGTTTTCGATGACGTGATCCTTGATCTGCCGGGCCAGATCGCGCGCTGTTGCAAAATCTGGCCATGCGGCCACGGCGGCGGCGCGTTTCATGCGCGCGGTGCTGGTTGTGCGCTCGATCGCGATCTTCAAGGTCGGATTGGCAAGCGCCTTTTCGACCCGCGTCTCAAAGGAATCGATGGCCTTTAGGCTCATGTCAGGCCTCTTCCCCGATCGCGGGACCATCGGCCATACCGGCGATCACTTCGGCTGCGTGAAAAACCCTTGTGCGCGCGCCGCGCCGATGCAGTTTGCCCGCCATGTTCATGAGGCAGCCGAGATCGCCGCCAAGGAGAAGATCGGCCCCGGTCGCCTCGATGTCGCGTGCTTTCTCGTCGACGATTGCATTGGAGATCGAGGAATATTTGACGCAGAACGTGCCGCCAAATCCGCAGCAGACGTCATGTCCTGGAAGCGGCGTCAAGTGGAGGCCCTCGACCGCTTGCAGCATCAGCCGGGGCTGTACTTCGACGCCGAGTTCGCGCAGACCCGAGCAGGTGTCATGATAGGTCGCGCTCGCATGCAAGGACACGCCTTCCGGTCTGAAAGAACGGACATCGACGAGGAAGCTCAACAATTCATAGGTGCGCGTGGCGAGGTTTTCCGCGCGGGCTTTCCAGGCGGGATCATCGGCGAAGGCCTGCCGGTAATGCAGCTTGATCATGCCGGCGCACGAGCCTGACGGCACCACGACATAATCGAATTTTTCAAAGGTCTTGATGACATTCTTGGCGAGCTGGCGCGCATGCCCGCTGTCGCCGGAATTGAAAGCCGGCTGGCCGCAGCAGGTCTGCGCACGCGGGACGACGACATTGCAACCAGCCTGGCGCAGGAGCCGCATGGCCGCAAAGCCAACGCGCGGCCGGATCATGTCGGCGAGGCAAGTCACGAAAAGGCCGACTTCTGGCCGATTGGCCGCGCGGGGCGTTTGCGAAATGATTGGCATGGCGCGCTTTCTTGCTCAGGCGTCGAACCTTAATGAATAACCAATTTGGTGAATGGAAAGACATAGGCTTGCAACATCACGAAAAGTCCGACGAGGCAGGCAAGTGCGATCGAATGGCGGAAGACGAAACGGAGGATCGTGCCTTCATGGCCGAACCAATTGGTGGCTGTGGAAGCAACGACGATCGATTGCGCATCGATCATCTTGCCCATGACGCCGCCGGATGAGTTCGTCGCCGTCATGAGGATCGACGAGAGCCCCAGTTGCTCCGCGGTCACTTTCTGCAATCCGCCGAACAGAACGTTGGAGGCCGTGTCTGATCCGGTGAGCGCCACGCCGAGCCAGCCGAGGAGGGCGGCGAAGAAAGGATAGAAGAAGCCTGTTCCGGCAAAGGCAAGGCCAAGCGTCGCATCGAGACCGGAAAAGCGCGTCAGAGTGCCAAGCGCAAGCATGGTTGCAATCGTGAGCAGCGAGTTGCGCACGACGAGCAGAGTCCGGCCATAGGCTTTGATGAGCTGCCAGGGTCCATATCCCATCACCACGCCGCTGACGATGGCCGCGAGCAAAATCCCGGTGCCGGTCATCGAGAGCAGATTGAAATTGTAAACGGCGGCTTCAATGCTCGGCTTGACGACGACAGGCGGGACTTTCTGCACGAGATTATGAAGCCCCTCCACCTCCCATTTCAGAAAGAAGAGCTTATTGAGCGGCGCCTTGAAGCTTTCGATGCCCCAGATGAAA
>DASQCU010000362.1:0-2499 GCA_035634575.1 Beijerinckia sp. | reverse complement strand
CCTCAATGCCGAAAAGATAATGCGCCTCGATGACTTCGAGTCCCTTGTTCATGAGACCAGCCGAGTCGACGGTGATCTTCGGTCCCATCGACCAGTTCGGATGGTTCAATGCCTGTTCCGGCGTCGCCTTGGCGATCGCCTCGGCGGTCCAGGCGCGGAATGGGCCACCCGAGGCGGTGAGCGTGATCATCTCGACGGTGTCGAGATCGGCATCGCCCAGAGCCTGGAAAATCGCATTATGTTCGCTATCGACCGGCAGCAGGCGCGTGCCCATGGCCGCTGCCTGGCGGATGAAAGCAGGTCCGGCGCAGACGAGACATTCCTTATTGGCGAGCGCGACCGTGCGGCCTGCGGACAGCGCGGCATAGGTCGGCGCGACCCCGGCCGTGCCGGCGATGGCCCCCATGACCATGTCGGAAGGATGCAGCGCCGCCTCGACGACGGCTTGCGGCCCGGCAGCGGCCTCGATTCCCGTTCCGGCAAGCGCCGCCTTGAGATCGGCATAGCCGGCAGGATCGGCTAGCGCGGCAAATTTCGCGCCGAGATCGCGCGCGACCTTGGCAAGCGCATGCGGATCACGCCCGCCCGCGACGGCCTCGACCCGGAATGCGCCCCCGGAGCCGGAGATGATCTCCGCCGTCGATTTTCCGATCGATCCCGTCGCCCCAAGGATCACGATGCTGCGCGTCATGCGCGGAGCGGCGGCCGGCTGGGGCCGCATTTGAATGACTTCGTCCATGCCGGTCCCCTCGTTCTTTTCTCAAAACCAGAAGAATAGTCCCGCCCCCAACGAGACAATTCCATCGGCGGCAAGCCAATGCAAGAGGCCGACCAGAGCCGCGAAAACCGTTCCAGCGGTAAACCCGTCGAGCCGGTCCATGAAACCGCCATGGCCAGGAATCAAATGGCTCGAATCCTTGACGCCAAAGCGCCGCTTGATCCAGGATTCGAATATATCACCGCCCTGTGACACCATTGCTGTGACAAGGCCGAGCAGGAAAACCGGCCAGATCGCGACCCATTTATCAGACGGAAAAAGCGAAGCCGGCAGCGCCCACTCCGCCCCCGCCCTGAAGGCCCCGCCAACGATCGCTGTTCCTAGAATAGCCCCGCACAAGACGCCGGTCAGTGTGCCAGACCAGGTCTTGCTCGGCGAAATGCGCCGCCACAATTTGGGTCCGCCGATCAGACGGCCGCCGAAATAGGCGAAGACATCGGTGCCCCAAACCGTCGCAAAGAGCCAGACGATGGCGAGCGTTCCCAAGGGAGCCGACGCCCGAAGGACACAAACCGAAACAAGCAGCGCCCCCGCATAGAGAAGGCCCGCGCCGGCCCAGATCCTGCGTCCCGAGCCCGCCGCCAGGGCAATGGGGAAGAAAGCGAAAAACGGAACGACGCAAGCGAGCGCCGCCTCACCATGATCGAGAAGGAAAGCCGAAATGGCGAGCGCCGCGCCGCCCAGAAGGAAGCGCAAGAGCGGCCGCATGCCGTCAATGAGAATCTGCCATTCCCAAAAGACCGCCAGGCTCGCCGCGAGCCACGCAATGACGAAAATCGTCCCGCCTTGCCAGAGCGAAAAAAGCGCGACCGCCATCAGGACAAGAGCGGACAAAAGCCGGGGCACGAGATCGACGAGGCGTGACTTGCCGGTTGCCATGGGCGGCGGCGCGTTGCTCAGCATGGCAAAAAACGCCAAAGCGGCGCTGACCTTGGAAGAAAATAGGCTCTTTCGCGTGTCCCACGCATTTCCCGGCGCCCAACCGGCGTCCTCTTCGGCTGGCAATGCTGTTGGTGCAAGAACAATCATGTCCTCGTCTTAGCACTATGACCCTTGGCGGTCACGCCGCCGAAACGGCGTTCGCGCGTGGCGAATTCGTCCAATGCGGCGGCAAAGGCCTGCCGGTCGAAATCCGGCCAATGAATCGGCAGGAAGACAAACTCCGAATAGGCCGCCTGCCACATCAGGAAATTGGACAGCCGCTGCTCGCCCGAGGTGCGAATGATGAGATCGGGATCCGGAATGCCCGCCGTATCGAGATGCTCGGCCAAGAGACGAACGTCGACTTCGGCGGGCTTGATGAGGCCCGCCGCGACTTTTTGCGCGATCACCTGCGCGGCGGAGGCGATTTCCTGCCGGCTGCCGTAATTGAAGGCGACGACCAGCGTCAGCTTGGTATTATCCTTGGTGAGTGTCTCGGCCTCGTCGAGCAAGGCGCAAATATCGGGTTTCAGCGAGTCGCGCATGCCGATGATCTTGACCCTGACCCCAGCCTTGTGCAAATCGCTGAGATCATTGCGGATAAAGCGCTTGAGAAGCCCCATGAGGTCGGTCACTTCCTCGATGGGCCGGCTCCAATTCTCCATCGAGAAGCTATAGACGGTCAGCGTGCCGATCCCGAAATCCAAGGCCGCGCGCACGGCGCCGCGCAAGGCTTCGACCCCGCGCCTGTGCCCCTCGAGCCTTGGCAGCCCGCGCTGTGCCGCCCAGCGGCCATTGCC